>JAKQNG010000155.1 GCA_029565915.1 Deltaproteobacteria bacterium | reverse complement strand
GTTGACCTGCCAGACAATGTTGTCGCCGGCGATCACGCCCTTGAGGGCGCGGTCCAGCCCGGCCAGACCCGTGCTCAGCGGAGATTCCACCGACATTGCTTGCCTGCCTTCCCTCGCGGCCCGCCGCAGGGGCGGCCGCGGCGGCGTTCGATGCCTTTTCCCGGACGAAGCTCCACATTCTCCTGTATCCGAAAACACCCCCGGCTTCAAGTTGCTTGCGAAGGTATAAGCCCGCCTTACAGGCGAAGCGCGCTAAGGGCGGGCGAAGAGGGGGGGCTACTTGATCTGCTTGGCCAGGTCTTGTGCGGCCAGCAGGCTCTGGCTCTCGATCTTGAGCAAGTACCAGGCCGCCAGCGTCACCAGCGTAGTCTGCTCGCGATCGTGGCGGGCCAGCAGCCTGGCCAGGGGATCCCTGGCCTGGGGATCGCCGAACATCCCCAGCGTCATGGCGGCGTCGACGGCGACGGCATGATATGGGTTGTCCAGCATCAGGCGGGCGATGTCGCAGACGGAGCGGTTTTTCGACCACCTCATGCCGCCCGCCACCGCCTGCGTGAGTGTGCCGTGTCGCCCGGTGGCCAGTTCCTTGATGCCCGCCATGGCCGCCGGCGTGCCCAGATCGCACAGCAGCGTCGCCGCCCTCGCCGCCCGAATATGGGCCACGCTCATCTCGCGGCTGTCGCTGTCGAGCGAGCGGATGAACCCCAGAAGCGGGGCGGTGTAATAGTCCGTCTTCGCGCCATGGGCGGCCACGTCCTTGCCGACCCGGTCCAGCACATAGTCCACCACCACCGGGTGCCCCAGGTGGAGCGCCTGCCCGGCGGCCTGTCCGGCCTGGGCGTCCTGCGCCGCCCGCCCAAGCTCCAACTTCGCCAGCACGCCGATCGTGCCGTCGTCGTCTGCCAGCGACGTCAGGGCCTGGCGGTTGTTGTCCGCCGACGACAGCAGATTCATCAGGTGCACGCGAAGGATGATCTGCTTCTGTTCGAGGATGGCCTTGGCCAGCAGGGCCGGCCCGTCCGGCGCCAGGGCGGCCAGCGTCTTGTACGCCATCACGCGCACCGCCACCGGCCGGGCGGACCCGGCGATCTCGCCCGCCAGCTCGCGCACGGGCAGGGCCTTCTCGTCGCCCGCCTGTTGCAGCACCAGCGCCACGATGCTGTCGGCGGTGGACGCGTCGTGCATCGCCGCCCCCAGCGGCGCCAGGTGGTCCATCTCGCCCAGGCCCACCAGGGTTACGCGGGCCAGGCAGGCCGTGGCCAGGTCCTTCGACTCCACCAGCTTGCGCAGGACCGCCGCGGCCTGGGTCTTCTGACCCAATCGCACCAGTCCCCGTGCAGCCAGACAGCGGATGTTGTCGTCGTCGATCTGCACCGCTTCCTGGAGCTGCTCGACGGAGATCGCCTTCAACTCCAGCAGTTGGGCCAGGGCCTCGGCCCGGATCGTGTGAAGGCTGTCCTGCCGGAGTCGCTCCAGCAGCACGGGCGGGGCCTGCTCGGGCGCCAGGCGGGCCAGGGCGGCTGTGGCCGCCAGGCGGTGGCGTTTGTCGCCGCTGCGCGTCAGCGCCGCGAAGATCGGCGCCGCGTCTCGGTCGCCGCTCACCCGCAGCGCGGTCAGCACCGCGTCCTGCTTCTTGGGGTCTTCCAGGGCAGCCGACAGCCACACCTTGGCCGCGGCAGCGGGGGTGGCGTTCTGCGCCCGCGCGGCGGCCGCTGCCGTCAGCAGGCAGACCGCGAGCGTGATTCGAGTGGCGATCGGCATTCTCTGTCCCTGCGGGTTAGACTGGACTCGTCCCTTGACCGTCGGACCTGCGAATCCGCATTCCGCACCCTGCCAGCCGGCAGGCGGGTCAGGACGCCGCCGGCTGGTCCGGCTCCGCCTCCGGAGGCGGGACGGGCTGGGCGACGGGGATGGCCTTGGGCACGTCGCCCTCGATTTCGGCATCCTCGACCGGGCGGGCGACCAGCGGTGCGCGGGGGGTCTCCTCGTGGCGGGCGCCCTTGCGGTCCTTGTAGTCGTCGCTCTTGGGCTCGCCCACCGCCTTGACGAGCATCTCGACGATGTTGTCCGCGGTCAGGCCCTCGGCGTCGGCGTTGAAGTTGGTGAAGATGCGGTGCCGCAGGACCGGCTTGGCGACCGCCCGCACGTCGTCGGAGCCCACGTTGAACCGCCCGTGCAGCAGGGCCCGGCTCTTGGCGCCCAGCACCAGGTACTGGGCGGCGCGGGGCCCGGCGCCCCAGGCCAGGTAGTTCTTCACGAACTCCGGCGCCGTCGGGTCGCTGGGGCGCGTCGCCCGCGTCAGGTTCACCGCGTAGTCGATCACGTGCTGGCTGATCGGGATCTTCCGGACGATCTTCTGAAGCGCCAGGATGTCCTCGGCCGATAGCACCGCCTCGGGCTCGCCCTTGACGTCGCTGGTGGTCGTCTTGACGATCAAACGTTCCTCATCCCGGCTGGGATAGTCGATGCTGACCATGAACATGAAGCGGTCCTGCTGGGCCTCGGGCAGCGGGTAGGTGCCTTCCTGCTCGATGGGGTTCTGGGTGGCCAGCACGAAGAACGGCAGGTCCAGCTCGTAGGTGTTGCCGCCCGCGGTGACGTGGTACTCCTGCATCGCTTCAAGAAGGGCGGACTGCACCTTGGCCGGGGCCCGGTTGATTTCGTCCGCCAGGATGAAGTTGGCAAAGATGGGGCCCTTCTTGGCCGAGAACTGGCCCGAGTTCTGGTTGTAAATGACGGTGCCCACGAGGTCCGCGGGCAGCAGGTCCGGGGTGAACTGGATGCGCTGGAATTTTGCCGAAATGGCCCGGCACAGGGTGTTGACGGTCAGGGTCTTGGCCAGGCCCGGAACGCCTTCGAGCAGCACGTGGCCGCCGGTCAGGATGCCGATGAGGGCCCGCTCCACCATCTTTTCCTGCCCTACGATGACCTTGCCCACCTCGTGGACGATGTCGTCGACAAACGCGCTCTCCTTTTTCACCATTTCCGTCAATGCTCTTACGTCTTCGCTCATGGTTCCTGCCTCGATTTCAATTGGTTTTCCGGTTTGTGACCGTTGAAGTCACGCGGTTCTACACAGTCACGTCGCGTTGTTCAACCCGCCAGCGGCAATTTTATTTCCGCTGGTTTACTTTCCCCCCTCCGGCGGTCCATATTGTCTGGAAGACGAAAAAAGGGAGTTCCGGGTGCAGCTTTCCCGACAGACAATCGATGGCCTGCAGAACGGCGATGACCGGGCCCGGCGTGAATGCTGGGAGAACCTGTTTTCGCCCGTATACGCCATCTGCGCCCGCATCCTGGGGTCCGGCGTGGCGGCGTCCGACACCACCGCGGACCTTCTGTCGGATTTCATCTTCCACCACGTGCACGCGCTGCAGAACCCCGCCGGGGCCGGCGCCTACCTCCGGCTCATGGCCGTACGCCGGTCCATCCGCGCAAGGGAGCACCGGAACCGGATGTGCGCATTCCACGACGACACCATGTCGACCGCCTCGACCGGTCCCGAAGAAGCCGCGGGATACCGCCTGCTGCAGGACCGGCTGCCCGACTGTCTCAACACCCTCACGCCGAAGGCCCGGTCCGCGCTGCGCCTCAAGTACACCGCCCGCATGGCCAACGAACAGATCGGCACCCTGCTCGGCGGATCGAAACAGTACATCGGCCGCCTGCTGGCGCAGAGTCTGGAGCAACTCCGGCGCTGCCTCGAAAAAGGAGCCGTCACGCCATGACCAACGATATCTCCATTGCCACCGTGGAACACCTGCTCAGTTTGCGCGCGCCCCTGCCGGACCCCGCCTGCCCGGATCTGGAAGACCTGGCCCAGGCCATCGCCTCCGGCATGACCGGCGGGCAGTTGTCCCGCGCATTTCCCCATCTCGACGGGTGCGCGCTGTGCCGCATGACCGCGGAAACCCTGTCGTCACTGCCCCAGGAACCCGCGGCGCCGCCGGATGTGACATGGCTCTCTGCCGCCCGGTCGGGGCGCTGGATGCTGCCTGCCGCCGCTGCCGCCCTGATTGCCGGCATCGGTGCGCTCCTGCTGTGGACCAGCGCCGACGATCCTTCGCAGCGTGAAAAGCCTTCGCCATCCCTCCGCGACGATGGCGCCCTCCTGCCCAAGGGAACAACCGATTCTCTCGAAGTGGCCGTTGCGCGGGGCCCTGCCCGGTTCGTCCTTCCGCCGTTTCAATCGGTTAAAACCGGTGACGCCCTGGGCTTTTTTTACACCAGCGCAACAGACGGTTATCTGCTCATCTACAACGTGGAGCGCAACGGCACCGTGACGCGCCTGTCTCCGTTGTCCGGCCCTGCCCGGATTACCGCCGGAAACGACGTGGCGCTCCCGGACGGCGCGACGGTGGTGGACGGCGACGGCGACGAGTGGATTGTGGCCGCATTCTATGATGCGCCGCCGCGTGTCGACGACGTGGAACGACAGCTTCGTCTGGCAGCCACCCGCATCAAGGAACAACCACTGGAAGTACAGCTTGACGGCGCGCGCACGGTCCGCGTGCAACAGGTACGGAGAACCCCATGATGAACCACCGGAATTGTTCCATCTTCCTTTTCTGCGCGGTCCTGCTGATGGCTGCCAACGCCTCCGCCGCCACCCTCCGGTACGCCCTCATCGTGGGCAACAACCGGGGCGTCGACGAAAACGGCAACATGCCGTTTCCCGCGCTGCGCCACGCGCAATCCGAAGCGGCAAAGCTGCGGGACAAGCTGGTGGGCCTGTCCAACTTTGCCCCGGATCGGGATCGAACCATCCTGCTGACCGGCGCGACCCGGGCGGAACTCGATCGGGCCGTCAGTGTCCTTGCGGAACGCCGACGCAGGGACGAAGAGCTCCTCGGTGCGGTGGACAGTGTCTTCCTGTTCTATTTCACCGGTCACGGCCTCGAAGGAAGACTCCTCCTCCGGGACGGCCCTCTGTCGGCCCGGGAAATCGACGGCGTCTTCAACCGGATGGACGCGGACCTGGCCGTGGGCGTGTTCGACGCCTGCCACAGCGGCAGCCTCTCACCCAAGGGCATCGTTCCCACGCCGGGCTTCAACCTGCTGCGGGAGCTGCCCGACGAAGTGCTGAACGCAAAAGGACGCATCTGGTACGTGTCCAGCAGCGCCCGTCAGGTGAGCTGGGAGGACAGGGAGATGGGCGGGGTCTTTACCCACTATTTCATGGAAGCGCTGGATCGCGCGGCGCGCAGCGGACCGGGCATCACCCTGGACAGCATCTGGGAGTATACGCGCACGCGGACCATGGCCTATACCGAACGGCAGAACCGGCGACAGGTGCCCGAACAGTACATCTCCGAGCTGCGCGGCAGCGCCCCCGTGTATTTTTCGTTTCCCATGAAGCGTTCGGCCACGCTCACTTTTTCACCGGACATCGAAGGGCGCTTCGCCCTTGCCTACGCGGGCGGACAGTTGACCGAACTGATCGACAAGAAAAAGGGCGAAAAGAAATCCGTCGCCGTGTTCGCGGGCAACGTTTCCCTCATCTTCATGGATGGCAGCCGGCGGACCACCGTGGAGCGTTTCCACATTGCCGAAGGGGAGCAGCTGACGCTGAAGGACGCCATTGAAACGGAACCGCCGGACGCGGTGGGAGAGCGGCGCCGTACGCTCTTTGCCAAGGGCCTTCCTGAAGACCATAAAGTGGTGATGACGAAGAAGCGCAAAGGGCTGTCCCTCCTGGCCGGCGCGGACTATGCGTTCGGCAGCGCCACCAACGGCGTCCTCTTCGCCCGTCACAGTGTGGGCCTGCCCGTGCGATTTGACTACAGCCACTTCACGGCCGCCCTGCGAATGGGTGCGGCCTTTGACGGGCGGGACTACCCGGTCTGGGGATATGAAGCAAAGGGCGTTGCGGCCGCGGTCCGTGCGGGCGGGAGCCTGGATGCGGGAAAGACGCGGTTCACCCTGTGCGCCGATCTGGCCCTTGCCCATCTGTGGCAGCGGTTTGATTCCGGCGACACGGTGAAGCGCATGTCCTTGAGCCCTGCCGTCCATCTGGCGGTGCTGCTGCCCCGGGACCAGCGGCTCATCGCGGAGTTCTTCGTCCGGGGCGGCGCCGTATGGGGCGAAGGGGAATCCGCAGCGCCGACGGAGCACTGGGGAGCCGCCGTCTCGGCGGGAATGACATTTTTTGTGCGGCTTCTGTAATTCATCGGTTTACCTGACCGCGCCGGCGGGTCTCTTTGTGCAGACAACCCGCAAAGGAGAAATGAAATGACAACCTGCAAGTGGCCCATGGCGATTATCTTTGTGTCCGCGGCATTCGCCGGATGCTTCCAGCACCCCGAGGGTGTGGCCTGCACGGACAACGACGACTGCGCGAGCAACACCTGCACCAACGGCGTGTGCGAAGAACTGGATACGGAGGACACGGACACACCACGCGAAACCACTTCGTTGCGCCTCGAAAGTCTGCTGGGCGGACTGGAGGGTGTCGATATTCTCGTCGTGGTGGACAACAGCTCTTCCATGCAGGCGGAACAGGAGCTCCTTTCCTCCGCCCTGTTCACGTTGATCAATGAACTGGCGCTTCCCCTCGACGGCAGCGGCCCTCCCACGGACAACATCCACATCGCGGTCACCACCTCGGACATGGGTCTTTCCTGGGGCGGCACTCCATTTGATCCGATTACTGACGGCTGGCCGGAAGCCGTTGCCCTGGATGGCTGCGAGGAACCCCTGGGCGACAACGGCGCGTTGCGGATGGACTACGACGATGATCTGTCCATTCCCATGGCGGCCGGTCAGATTCGTTGCACACCCACCGCCCACCACTGCCCGTCGGGTTGGGAATGTGTGGATACAAACGAGACCGGCGAAGGAACCTGTGCGCCGGTTTCCTCCAATCTCGTGGCGTGCCCGCCGTCGCCGGCGGATGCGGGAGCCGCCTACCTGAGCATTGACCCGGGATTCTGGGGCGTTCAGGAAATGGCCCTGACCGCCTCGTGCCTGACCGTCGTCGGCACCGGAGGATGCGGTTTTGAACAGCAGCTGACGGCTGCAGTCGTGGCCGCCGAAAGGGAGTCGAACACCGATTTCATGCGACCCCATTCGCTGCTGCTGGTTTTGGTGATCTCCGACGAAGAAGACTGCTCCATAGAGAATGGCCCGGCTTTCTTCGCATCGCAGGAGCTTCAGTCTCTGTACCGGATCAACACCGCCTGCGGTATCCATTCCGAAGCCCTCTACACGCCCGCGGAAATCAAACAGATGGCCATCAATGCGAAGGCCGAGGTGTCCGGCCCCCAAATGGCCGACAGTGCCGTGCTGTTTGCCGCCATTGTGGGTGTGCCCCGCACCCCCGTCTGCCAGGGAAGCGGCACGGACATCGCCGGCTGTCTGGATGTGGCGCTGGAATTCGGCACCGTAGGAGAACCCGGAAAGGTCCAGCGCCTGCCACCGGGCACGACATCCGGTCCTGAAGCTTCATATTTCGAATTCGCCTGTGAGCGCTATGATGGCGACACACCCATCACACAGGCCTCTTCCGGCACCCGGTTTGTACAGGTGGCACAGGAATTCGGCGATTCGGGCTACGTGTCGTCCATCTGCAACGACGACTGGACACCGGCAATGATGGACATCGCCGCCATGATCAAGGACCGGCTGGCGGGGCACTGCTTCCCCGAAACGCTGGCGTGGGACAGCGCCACACAGACGTCGGCCTGCGATCTCGTGATGGAATTCTACGGCAACGATTGTCCGGCCGGATATGACTGGAGCGATGTGGTCAGTGTGGGAACGGAGGAGACACCACAGGTCCGCTGCACCCTGCCGAAGCTTCCGGTTCCCCTGGAGTGCGGGGCTACGGAGATGCTTGTTGACCTGCGACAAAATGAATTCGGCTGGATCTACTGTGAAAACAGTGGCGAAAACTTCTCGGATGCCTGTGGGGACGGTATCGACAACGATGACGACGGCAATGCGGACTGCGCGGACAGCGGCTGTGCCGGTTGTGCAAACTGCAACCCGGACGGCGCTGACCTGGACACCTGTCCGCTCGCCTGCGCCAGTAACCTGATTTTCACGGACGATGTCTTGTCGGTCATCGGCAGCGCCCTCAATCCCCGGCTGGTCTGCCCCGTAGAATCGGCCCCGGATACGGACGACTGCAGGGAACCGGTCTCAACGGAAGGAATTCCCACCCGCTGGCAGATGACCCCGGGCGACTCCGACGCATGCTGTTCGACGGCGCAGATTGAGGAAGCCTGGTGGGAAACCGCCGACCTGCAGCAGGTCACCTGCAGCGACGACAACCTGTCAAACTGCGCACCGGGACAGACCTGTTCCAATGGCCTGTGCACCTGCGACTCCTCCTGCGACTGTCCGGAGGGACTCTGTTCATCCGCCGGCGTGTGCCTGCCGTCCGCGTGCAACGGGTACTTCACGTGTAACTGCTGGGGTGGCACCTCGTGGTGGTCATCGGATCCGCAGAATACGCCGGCCCTCGACGCGGCAGCACGTGGCCGAACCTGTCAGGACGCCTTCTTCTCCGATGAACCCGACGGCGACCTGTCGCAGTGGTTTGAATACATCTGATTGCCGCGCCCCGGTCCGTGCCCTTCCTTCCCGGGCGACCGGCCGTTATTCTTCTTTGTTGGAGACGGCGCGACGAGGCGCGAGCCAGGTGTAAATCGCCGGAATCACATACAGCGTCAGGATGGACCCGACGGTCAGCCCGCCGATGACCGCAATGCCCAGGGGAATCCGGCTCTTTGCACCGGAACCCATCGCCATCGCGATGGGCAGGGTGCCCAGAATGGTGGAAATCGTTGTCATGAGAATCGGTCGAAACCGGGCTGTCGCCGCATCCACCGCCGCATCCTTTGGTGACAAGCCGGCGGCCATCCGCTGGTTGGCAAACTCCACCACCAGAATACCGTTCTTCGTTACAAGGCCGATCAGCATGATCAGGCCGATCTGCGAAAACAGGTTGATCGTCTGGTCGGTCACCCACAGGGCAAACAGCCCTCCCGCCAGGGCCAGAGGAACGGTGGTCATGATGATGAACGGCGAGCGGAAGCTCTCGAACTGCGCGCTGAGCACCAGGTACACCAGCAGCAGCGACAGAACAAAAACAAACAGCAGGCTGGTTCCAGTCTTGGTCATTTCTCCGGCTTCACCGGCCACATCGGTGCTGAAGGTGTCGTCCAGCACGTCCGACGCCACCTGTTCCATGGCCGCGAGCGCATCGCCCAGGGAGTAGCCCGGCGCATAGTCCGCGCCGATGGTGGCCGACGGAAAGCGATTGGTGCGATATCGAACGGGCGGCGCGCCGGATTCCACCAGCTTTGCCAGGTTGTGGAGACTGATCAGCTCGCCCTTGTCGGAGCGCAGCAGAATCCGCGACAGGTCGTCGGGCGCGCTGCGGCCGCTCCTTTTCAACTGACCGATGATTTCGTACTGGCGACCGTCCCGGATGAAATACCCATAGCGCTGCCCGCTCAGGGCGGCCTGCAGGGCGCTGGCGATATCGCCCACCGGAACCCCCAGGGACTCGGCGCGGTTCCGATCAATCTCAACGCTCAATTCCGGATTGTTGAAGACCAGATCCACCTCCACGCCGGACAGTTCCTTCCGTGCCCGGGCCTTTTCGAGAAAGGTCGGAATGATGTTCCGGATGCGATCAAAATCCTGGTTTTCGATGATGAACTGAATCGGCTGTCCCCTGCCCCTTGTAAATGTTGCCGGGCTTCTCACATAAATTTCCGCGCCCGGAATGTTTCTGGTGAAGCGACTGAGTGCCCGGGCGATGTCCTCCTGGGACCGGGTCCTCTGGTCGGGCTGCCGGAGCGAAAGGCGGCCAAATCCGCTGTTCACCGTTGACGAACCGCCCTGCCCCGGCGACGTGAGGGAGATCATGGCTTCCGTTTCGTCTGAAAAGTTGACAGCGACAATGCTGTCCACCTCATCCATCACGGCGGACATGTATTCGTAATTGACCCCTTCGGGGCCCTTCACATCAATGCGCAGGAGGCTCCGGTCCTCCCTGGGCGCCAGCTCCGTCGGCAGCGACGTGAACAGCGCGTAGATGGCAGCAAAGCAGATGACAAAGATGGGAAGCGCCAGCCATCGAACCCGCAGGAAGTCATTCAGCGTGGTCTTATAGCCGCGGTTCAATCCGGCAAAGAACGGCTCTGTCACCCGGTATAACCAGGGCGGGTTGACGTGGCGTTTCAGCATCTTCGAACAGAGCATCGGTGTCAGCGTCAGGGCGACAAAGGACGAAATAACCACCACGCCGGCCAGGGTCAGGCCGAACTCCCGGAACAGGGAGCCCGTAAGTCCGCCCATGAAAATAATGGGGGTGAATACAGCGGCCAGCGCCAGGGTGGTGGCAATGACCGCGGTGAATATCTCGAGGATGCCCGCCATGGCGGCCGGAACCGGCGGCATCCCGGCTTCGATCTTCGCATAGATGTTTTCAAGGACGACGACCGCATCGTCCACCACCAGTCCCACGGCCAGCACCATGGCCAGCAGGGTCAATACGTTGATGGAAAAGTTGAATGCATACAGGATGAAAAATCCGCCGATGAGGGAAATGGGGATCGTCAGCAGAGGGATGAGTGAGCTGCGCACCTCCCGCAGAAAAAAGAAGATCGTCAGACACACCAGCGCCAGGGCCATGAAGATGGTCTGCTGCACTTCCGAAATGGATTGCCGGATGAAAATGCTGGTGTCAAAGCCGATGCCCAGTCGGATGTCGTCGGGCAGGTCCTTCCTGATTTCGCTGAGTCGCCGATAAAATTCGTCGACAATTTCGATCTGGTTGGCATCTGCCTGGGGGCGCAGCACAACGCCGACCATGGGGACGCCGTCCCGCTTCAACACGGAGCGATCGTTGAGGGGGGCGAGTTCCACCTCGCCGATGTCCCGGAACCGGACCACGTGGTGATCGTCCCGCTTGATGATCAGGTTGCGGAATTCTTCCGGATCAGCGCCGATGCGGCTTTCTGTCCGCACGCTCAGATCCACTGTTGCGCCTTCGATGCGACCGGAGGGCAGCTCCACATTGGCCTGTTCAAAGGCCCGGCGGACATCAATGGGCGACAATCCGTAGGCGGAAAGGCGATCCGGATCGAGCCAGAGCCGCATGGAGTAGGTCTTGCTGCCCCAGACGTCCACACGACCGACCCCGGCAATCGTTTCGAAGCGGGGCTTGAAGATATCGACGGCCATCCGGGTCAGATCCATGGTGTCGCGCGTATCGCTGCCGACGCTTAAAAAGACAATGGGCTCCCCGTCGGCGTCGGCCTTGGTCACCACCGGCGGATCCGCATCCGCGGGCAGGCGGCGTATCGCGGCGGAGACCCGGTCCCGGATGTCATTGGCGGCACGCTCGATGTCGTCGCCGAGTTCAAATTCGACGCGGACCTGGGACTGTCCTTCCCGGCTGGTGGATTGCATCGACACAATCCCTTCGACCGTGTTGATTTCTTCCTCCAGGGGCCTGGTGATCTGGTTTTCAACGACGGATGCATTGGTGCCCGGATAGGTCGCCCGCACGGTGACAATGGGCCGTTCGGAGCGGGGATATTCGCGGATGCCGAGGCCCTTCATGCCGATGACGCCGAAGATGATGATCACCAGAGTGAGGACTATCGTGAACACCGGACGCCGGATGGACAGGGACGACAGGCTCATTGGTTCTTTTCGTTCGCGTTGCCGGCGGCGGGCGAAGAGGCCACCCGCACCCGCATGCCGTCTGTCAGTCCGATTCCCCGGGATACCACGCGATCACCGGCGTTGAGGCCCGAGAGAATCTGAATGCGATCTGACTGCCGCGTGCCGACGGTGACCGTTCTCTGTTTCGCCACACTGGTGTCGTCGACGACAAATACCCACGCCAGGTTGCCGCTCTGCTCCAGGGCAGCCGCCGGAACGAGAATGGTATTGTCGTATTCCCGCAGGGGCAGCGACACCGTCGCAAAGTTGCCCGGCAGCAGCGTTTCTTCAACATTGGGCACAATCGCCCGCAGCTTCAGCGATCGGGTATTTTCGTCAATGCGCGGAGCAGCGGCCGAAATCGTCCCCGAAAATGTCCGATCATGGCCGGCCACCCGCAGGGACACGGTCATGCCGGGGGTCACCATGGACTGATAGCGCTCGGGCACCGAAAACTCCAGGTGCAGCGGGTCGATCTTCTGTATCGACGAGATGGTTACCTCCGGATTGATGATGGCGCCGGGACTCACCTCCCGCAGGCCGATGCGCCCGTCAAAGGGTGCCCGCAGAACGGCCCTGGAAATGCGGACCTTCAGGAGGTCCACCTGTGCTGACAGGACATCCTGCTCGTTGATCGCCACATCCCGTTCATTTTCCGAAATCAGGCCGCGGGAAAACAGGCTGGTGACCCGCTGCGCCTGTCGTTTGGCCAGTTCGAGCTTCGCCTTGACAGACGCAGCCTCGGCCCGCAGTTCTCGATCATCGAGCCGGACCAGCACGTCGCCGGCCTTCACCTTCTGTCCGTCCTCAAAATGGATGGAGGCGATGCGCCCGGACATCTCGCTCTGCAGGTCAATGCTTTCCGAGCTGTACAGGGTGCCGTTCAGCGCAATGGTCTCTGACAGCGCTGTCGGGACCACGGTTTCGACGGTCACCGCGGGAACGCCCTTCTGACCGCCGCCCCTGCTGTCCGAGGCATCCGCCTCCTCCCGGGAAAACACCTTCAGGAACGTCAGCGTTCCAATGGTTCCCACCAGCAGAAGCGGCAGCAGCGATATTTGAAAAAAGCGTTTCACGGTTCAAACCATCCCGTTCAGGAAACAAGCCAGCTTCCACAATATCCATTGTTTTTGCAACCCGCATGCGCGGTCCCGGCGGGCTTCAGTAGTCGATGACCACCGTGGAAATGCTTCGGGCGGGAATATCGATGGTCACCACCTGGCCGGCCAGCGAAACGGTTCCGTCCACCCGCGCCGCAGTGCGGGACGTGTACGTGTAAGCGGCGGCGGTCGGAATCACCGGCAGGCCGATGGTCACGCCGTCCTTGCTGCCGGCGTCCTTGTTCAGGATGACGAGGACAATCCGATTGTCATCGCCCAGATAGGTGGTCACCAGCACATTGCTCCCCACGGGCCCGCTCTTGCTCTGCCCCACGCGCACGTAGCCCGGCCGCACGTATCGGGAAAACTGTGAAAACGCCCAGCCGCGTTTCAGGATCTCCCCGGCGGGAGTGGCAAACCCGTCCGACCGGTACTCACCGATGAATGAGTAATACCGTCGCCCCCACCACCAGATATACGCGCTCCAGTCCGCTTCCATGGCGTAGTGAACCGAGGCCATCACGTCATCGAGGGTTTCGTTCCAGACCCCTTCGTGGGTGGCGTCCGCCCAGATGCCCCGGTTGGCGTGGCCTTCGGGAGGCTCCTGTCCGTTCACGTTGTCCGCCGCGTGATGGTTCCACTCCGTCATCCATACGTGCTTGCCCTTCTGCTGTGCCAGGCCATAGGGCGCCAGTGCCGCATTCGGGGCGTGCGTCGAGGTGTTCCACGGTCCGTACAGGTGGCCCGAAATGATGTCGATGTGGCGCTCCGCATCCGCGTTGTTCAGCGCGGGGTCAGTCCAGCCCGTCTGAAAGCCGATGGTCTCTGCAATGGTGAGCCGCGTGTTCTGGATGATGTCGCCGTAGTCGACGAGGAAGTTTTCAAAGTCCGTTCCGCTCCAGTCGCAGGATTCGTAATCCGGATGCCAGTTGGGCTCGTTCTGCACGGACGTCACGTCGATGGTCACGCCCTGGCTGTCCATGTAGCTGACGTAGCTGTTCAGATGATTGGCGTAGTCCTCATAATGACTCACGAGGAGCTTGCCGCCGTTAACCAGGCTGCTGTTGTCCTTCCACGCGGCCGGCGGGGTCCAGGGGGACGCCAGGATCTGCACCTCGCTGCCGTAGGATTTGGCCTCTTTCAAGGGAATCACATGGTAATTCCAGATGCCGGAATCCGGACGGATAATGGTGCGGACAATGGACAAGCCCAGCTCGGTGTCTCCCATGCCCACCAGCTTTCTCGTTTCGGCCACGGACCAGGTGCCGGCCGCTGAACCGATCCACATGGGCAGGGCCGCGCCGAACCCGTCAATTTCCTGGTGGGTGGTGCTGATGTCCACGGTGATGTCGCCGTCCACGGGCTCCGGCGGTTCCACAAAGGCGCCGCCGTCCGCGGAGAAGATGGCAAAGCCGCTGATGGTGGCGTTGTCCGCAACGGTGGTGAGGGTGATGGTCAGCTTTCCGTCCGAGACGGCGACGTCGAATACGTCCACATCGTATGCGGTAAATGCGCCCACCTCCGCAAACAGATCGAGGCTGTTGAACACTTCCACGCCTTCCACGGCCACGGTGAACGAACGGGCGCCTGCTTCGGTCTGGTAGAGCTCGGCAAAGTGCAGGCGAACGCTGTAAGTGGCGTCGGACACCGGCACTTCATACCGGTAGTCGCCATAGCGTTCGGACTGGTACACCGCATCCTCGTCGGTTCCCGCGATGTCCTCCTCAACCGCCTGTGCAGCGCCGCCGGTGGAAAACCGATCCGGCTGGTATTCAATGCCCCCGCGCATCGCCGCCCCGGTTGATCCGGCATTGATGGCGTAGACCAGCTCGCCGTGGGCATCCGCGTCCGAATCGGTATCGCTGTCGCTGTCCGAATCAGCATCGCTGTCGCTGTCTGAATCGGAATCCCCGTCGCTGTCGCTGTCCGCATCCGAATCGGCATCGCTGTCGCTGTCTGAATCGGAATCCCCATCGCTGTCGCTGTCCGCGTCTGCGTCGGAATTCGCTCCCTGGCCGCCAGAACAGCCGATGGCGATGAAGAAAACAAAGGAATGAAAGAAAATTGAACTCGTGATGGAATGCATATTCAAACTCCTGTTTTCAGAATCAGCTTACCTTAATGGAGGTGGTCGGACGGCGGGTAGACCGGGTGGATTCCCGTTTTTTTAAAATTCCTGAATGATTTCGCGGACCCCGATCGGGGACCCCGATCGGGGTGCACGACCGTGGGATCCACGACGGCGGGATCGACCGGACAAAACCAATGCGGGAAGCGACATTTCCCTGTTTTTTTTTCGCCACGCGTATAATACTGCCTTCAAGTCACTGATCACGGGTATTCGCAACGTTCAACAAGCCTGGCCGGCATTTCGCCGGCAGGGATTTTCCGAAGGGATGAACATGGGCAAATCAATGGTTTCGTGCATTGTTCTGATTCTCGCCTCCACGCTGTGTTGCTGGAGCTGCTCCGAATCATCATCGAGTAAGATGATCAGCGGTGTCGGCCCGGCGGGACTCAGCAACGCCACCGTATTTCTCGACCTGAACGGGGACTATCTGCTCGATGAAGGAGAAGTATCGGCCCAGACCGCTGAAGACGGCACTTTCGAACTGGATGCGACCACCGGTGATCTGAACGGCAATCATCTGGTTCTGCTGGTGGATGAAGACACCCTCTGGACGGATACGGGGATGGCGCCAACGGCGCATTTTGCGATGATATCCACTGAATACAGCACCATCTCGGTGTTCACCACCATCCTCGCCGCGCAGAGTGAACAGGACGAAGCGGCGCTGAAAACAACCTTCGGAATCACGGAAGACTCATCTCTTGTGGATGGCTATGCGGCGGGAGGTGAAATCGACACCTTCCTGACCCATGCCCTCGGACTCTATGGAGATCTGTATGCGGCCGCCGCGTCGGAAACCGGTTCCACCCGCGCTCAGCAGATCGATGAAACCGTGAGGCTGTTCCTCGAAGACGCGACCCTGATCGGCGACTATGTCGCAGCGATGGAATCCGAGGAGCCGCTGCCGCCCACCAACGATGCCGCCACATCGGTCTACGTCGGCGATGAAATCTTCCAGAGCATCCCCGTGGATGCCGCCACCATGAGCTTCGGCGTGGGAATGAATGAAATCACCCGGCAGGTCATCAGCGGGTCCTTCTGCCTGAATGTTCCCGAAGCGGATGCGGTGCCGGAACTGGCCATGTCCCAGAACACCCGCAGCTACCTGTTCCGCCTCGTGAAGTCCGAAAAGGATCTCCGTGAACTTCTGAACGTAGGAGGGGGCCTCGACCTCGGGACAACAATGGTGCAGGGGTCTCTGGAAGGTCGTTTCATCAACGAGTTCAAGAGTGATACCCAGTCCGTGTATGCACTCATCAAGGCGGAATACATCCTGAGCGGATACAAGCTGTTCGGCGTCGGCCTGGATGACGTGTACCTGCAGGACAATGCCGACGTTGCGTCCTACACCAGCAACTACTCCGCCTTCCGCGTCGCCTGCGGCGATCGATACCTCGACCAGGTTACGACCGGCGGCGCATACTACGGCCTGCTGAAAATCACGGCTTCCAGCTCGGATGCAAAAAAAGATCTGACGGTGAAGCTGGAGGGGAAATACGGCAAAGGCCCGGTCTCCGTCGCCGTGAAAGGCGACCTCCAGTCCAGCATCGAGGAATCCCTGAGCAACACCAGCATCAGCATCGTCGTGGGCTCCAGAGGGGTCAGTCCCGAATATCTGGGCCTCGAGAACGCGGACAATCAACTCATCGACAACCTGGACGATTTCTTCAACGCGGCCGACCAGTTCATCGACGCCATTTCTGACCCCACCAACGAATGCCATAACGATGCCACCGCATTCCGCAACTGCGCCTACACCGTGTCCTTCGCCGACTACGCCACCATCACCGGCGGGATCCCGCGATTCCAGACCCAGGTGGAGAACCTCAATTTCACCACCCGGCTGATGGGCCAGTACGAGGACTACAAAATTCTGGAGTCATACATTTCCACCATGCTGGTCAAACGGGCCGACTATGACTGGACGGGATTCACCGTCCCGGCGGTGTATGCAAAAAAGACCCAGCTCGCCCGCGGCAAGCTCATCATGGACGCGGCATTCAGAAAGTGCACCACCGACTTCACTGGGTGCACGAACAATCCCGACGCAAAGAGGCTGCAGACATTCAATGAAATCATTGGCGGTCTTCCTTTCGAAGCATGGCGTGAGCCCCGGGACTGCCGGGACATTCAACGGTTGCTCGGCGCTGAAGATGTAGAAGGCGCCACTGTCGCTCTGGGCGGAGATCCGACAAAACTGTTTCAGGTGAGCTGCGCGCGGATGGCCACCTCCGAACCGGAGACCTATCTCGACATCTTCAATACAAGTGGATCGGCGGATTCCCTGACGTACAACATGGCCCGGAACGTGAATCCGGATGGGTCCACCGTCGGGACGGCCTATCAGAAACTGCGGGTGAATGTGAACTACAACGATCTGGAAATCATTAATGATCAGGAATCAGAACAGGAGACCCTGTCCACTGCCGCCAATGATTCACCCACGCTTGCCGACAACTTCGCGCAGGCCCGACTGGGAACTGCAGTGGACTGTTTTGCAACACCGGACACGGCGATCACCAATATCGATCTGACGAACACCGGGTTCCGTTTTGCCGATGATCTGGATTTCACCGTCGATACCCATCCGATGACCCGCTATGAGTGGGTAAACACCGTCATGACATGGACCGACGCAAACGACCACGCAGCGGCCGCAGGCGGGCACCTGGTGGTCATCGACAGTCTGGAAGAATTCGAAACTCTGAAACAACTGTTGATTGCCGAAGGCCACAATAACGTCAACTCATGGGTGGGCCTTACCCGTGACGACCTGACACAGCCGACCCAGTATCAGCAGTTTACCTGGGTCACCACCGGCACCAACCTGACCGGCAGAGAACAGGTGGACTATTTTTACGGAAACGAACCCAACAACTGCAATAACAATGAGAGTTGCGTTCACTTCTGGAAAGACCGTGGGCTGGAACTGAACGACCTCAACTGTGCGACGACGATGCCTTTCCTCATTGAATATGAAACAACGCAGCCGACGGGAGAGGCCACCATCAGTACGGACGGTATCAGCCTCGACGCGTGGGTAAACGGCACCACAGAAGGGCAATGCGTGGAAATCCGGCCGAACCGGGGCGCAATACGCCTGATCTACAACGACTGAGTTCCAGACAACACCGTAGAGCTCCGTCCCGTGCATCAGCCGGGACGGAGCCCATATGTCCTGAGGAACCGAATGGCTGTTTCAACACCACGCCGTCTCCTGAACTTTGCCGTGATTCTGGTCTGCCTTTCCTGCGCGATGCCTCCCGATTACCTTGAGGGACAGGTAGCGCTCCAGAATGCGATTGTGTGCCTGGACACCAACGACGATTTCACCTGCGGCGAAAACGAAAAGTCCACCGTGTCTGACACCGGAGGCCGATGGACCATTTCTATTCCATCCGGAAATGTGTCCGGTGGAAAAATCGTCGCCGAATCGGACAGCAGTCGGACACTGTCGATTGACAACCGTACATCTTCTTTTTCCTATCCGTTGGTCTCCCTCCGTCGCGGAGGAACCATTTCTGTATGGACGACGATTGTCAGTGCCCTGATGGAAAATGGTGATGCGGCAGACCTGAACAGTGCCGAATCGATGGTACAGTCTGCCTTCGGACTGCCCCGGTCCGATTTCCGGGAACCGGCGACGCCCGGGGACGAATCCGCACTTGTCGAGATCATCGCTGAACAGCAGTTTGGAATGATCGCGCAGAAATATGCACAGGAAACGGACGTAAGAACCGCCGTTTTGCGTGCCGCGCTGGAAGTCTGGCAGATGGCGGCAACCGTCCTCTCCATTGCGGATGACCATCTGGAAATCAGCGAAGAACCCACACCCGCCAATTCCTCACCCGTGGAAGTGGGTACGTTTCACGGCAATTACGCCGCCATCCCCGTTACTGCTGAAATGAGTCGGGGCCAGGGTCTGAATGAAACCCAGTGGAGCCTGAAAGGAAGCTGTGTCGAACCGGACACGGTGCTGTATCCCGGCATCTGCGCCAATACATACGAGTACACCTATGAACTGGTCGAAACCGTCAATGAACTGTCGACCCACATGTCCATCGGTGCATCGGCCAAGGCCAGTGTGTCCGTCGGCAACTGGGATGTGGTTGGCGTTTCCGGCGGCTTTAAATTCATGCGGGACACCCAGTTCAAGGACAACGCCCTTTACATCATGTTCCGGGAAGAACGCATCCAGTGCGGATTCCCGGCGGCACATGCGCTGCTGCCGGATCGCCTGGCGCAGTTCCAGTCCGACTACAAACAGTTTCAGGCCGCCTGTGGTGATCGGTACCTCTCGTCACTCACCTCCGGCGGCTATTTCATGGGACTCATCGAAGTGCTCGTCGACGATGATTCCAAACGACAGGAAATGATTCTTGAACTCTCCGGAAAGGTTCTGGGTATCACTGTCTACAAGAAGTCGTGGAAAACGACGTTTTCAGAAATTGCATCTTCCTATAGCTGCACCACACGGATTCTCAGCAGTGCATTCCAGTACTCCAACAATCTGCTCACCATGTCGCAGGTATTTGATCTGTATGATGAGTATATTCTTCGGATGAGCAATCCGGATTGCGCCGACACGGAAGGACCGGGAAGCTGCGCCTACATGGCCACTTTTTCTCCCTACGAAACCCTGACGACCGCGATTCCGGGCAATGCAACGACGATCAGAAACAACCAGGAAAACATGCGCGCACTGGAAACCTACTATTTTGAAACACAGGACCTCCTGTCTGATGTCGACAGAATTCTGGCGGTGCCTGGAGACTATAACATCGGTAACGACGTGGACGCGTTTTCTTCCCCGAACGACTGGACCAGGGATTCCCTTGTGAACTGGCGCAATCAGGTCAAGGGATATCAGAACACGACCACCACCGCATGGGGCAGATGTTACCTCAATATTCTGAACTGCACCGCGGGTCCGGTGGGCAAGGGACTCCCCACCTGGCTGAGTCTGAAAAACGCACTGCCCACACGGAAGTTCATCCTCCCTCAGGATTGCGCATCACTCGCCGACAAATTCGGCACGACCGATGACGGAGAATACACACTCTATCTCGGCGGTAATGCGACCAGAAATTACCAGGTCTATTGTCAGGACATGGCCACCTCCGTTCCGAAGACATTTCTGATTCTGGGAAACACCAGCGCCAATACCGCGACCCCCACCTGGAACTTTGCAACCTATCGCAACGGGAGCGATGGGGCGGTCTCCCGGACCTTCGAATCACTGGAAGTGGAACCGAAGTATGATCCGTCGACAGGAACCTTCTACCTCCGGGTTGTCCCGGGCCAGAAGAGCCACACCGCCTTCGCCGTCACCGAATCGTTCCCGGTCGGAACGGATACCACCTGGATCGCATCCACTGTTACGCCCCTCGTCGCCAACGCCCACGGCGGCGCAACCGCCACTGCGAACCTGAATCTGGAGGGAACGCCGTTCGTCATTCCAGCCGATATTTCCATTACAGAAGATCCGACCTGCACACCACTGACGGTGGTTCTCAGCCCGGATGGCCACAATATCGATGTGGAGGCCACTGGAGACCTCATCTGCAATGCCGGGGTTCCGAATCTGCTTCTTGCCTGGGGTTCCCCATGACCCATCGATTGTTTCTGTCGTTACTGTTTCTGCTCCTGTGTCCGAGCTGTGACAGAACAGCCACCTCCGGCACGCCGTTGCGGATCGGCATTCTTCTGCCTCTCTCGGGAGAAGAAGACCTCGGGTGGAAGCCGGTTCTGGACTGGGCCGCTTCCGACATCAACGACGCCGGTGGCATCGACGGAAAACGGATCGAACTGGTCTACGAAGACACGAGCATCGATGGGATCTCTCCTGCTGCCAATCGTCTTCTCCAGGATGACACGATTGCAGCGTTCATCGGGGGACAGACCACCACAGACCTGATGACGGTGGCATCCCGCTTCGTTCGCAACCAGAGAGTGCTGATATCGCCTTCTGCCACCTCGGAAGAGGTTTTCAATGCGTGGGGAGGCAAGGATTTCATCTGGAGAACGGTGGAATCGGATATCGCACAACTCGAAGCGATGCTGGCACTCGCGAAGTCGGAAGGTGCCCTGACCGGTGCGCTGCTCACAAGCTGGGATGATTACGGTGCCACGTTCTTCAACTGGTTCGGATTTCTCGCTTTCGAGTCGGGTCTGGAAATCCTGGGTCTGGAACGATATGACGCGACATCCGTTGACTGTGCCCCCATCCTCGATGACCTGCTGGCACAAACGCCCGATGTCCTGTTTGCCGTGGCACTCCGAACCGACATGATATCGTGTATCCTGCGATACACGCGTTCGATTTCTCCGGGCACCCGGATTATCTTCAGCGATGGTGCCTGCCATCGTGACGTGCTTGACGCCATCGGCGACAATGCAAGCGGGATGGAAGGACTCGTCGCTTCCGAAAACCCGAACTCCGGCTTTTCGGCCGCATTTGAAGCGCACTTCGGATATCCCGCGACTCCTTTTGCGGCCCACACATACGACGCGCTTCTCCTTCTGTCCTACGGACTGGCATTGGCAAATGGGGAAGGCGGACAAGCCCTCGTGGATGCCCTGAAACGACTGGCGGATACCCGGGAAACCCCGATTGACTGGAATCCGGAGAATATCGCGCGGAATTTCTCCAATCTGGCGCAGGGACAAGTTCCCAATATCAGCGGTGCATCGGGGAGACTGGAATACGACCAGGAGCTGTACACTGATCCGCTGTCATCCTGGTATCAGCGCTGGATTGTGGAAAACGGTGTTTTCATGGGGAAAGAATACTTTTTCACCGGCGATCTCCGCAACAGTGAAACCAGCGCCGGAAATCAGAATGCATCAGTGGCCCTGCGACAGACATTTTCCGAAACCCCCGGCCCGGAAATCCAGAGAGAGGACCTCTGGGCGCTACTTGTCGCAGGTTCCAATGGATGGGATAACTACCGCCATCAATCCGACGTTCTCGCCCAGTATCAGCTTCTTCGAAAAAACGGCGTCACTGACGAACGAATCATTCTCATCATGGCGGACGATATCGCCTTGAACCCGGTAAACCCCTTTCCGGGTGTCGTCGAATACACCGATGGCGGCGATAACAATTATGACAATGTCGATATCGACTACTATCTTGAGGACGTATCTGCTGCACATCTTCTGGACATTCTGGCGGGAAATGCGGCGGACGTCTCTGCGCCGGTCGTCGACAGCGGTCCGACGGACAATATCTACCTGTACCTGTCGGGCCACGGTAACCAGGACGGGTTCTTCGTGGATTCTCCTGATCCCCTGAGATGCGACGAAACCTCACTGCTGACTTCGGGGGCCATCAACGCCACCCTCCAGCAGATGCACGCGGAAAGCCGGTACCGACAGGTATTCATGGTCGTCGAGGCCTGCCACGCGGGAGCACTCGGCGCGGCCCTGGATGCACCCAATGTCCTGCTGCTTACGGCAGCCAACCCGTGGGAGAGTTCCCTTGCCGCGAACCGACGCGAAAACGATGGCGTCTGGTTGTCTGACCAGTTCTCCTACACATACTGGCGACTGGCATCCGACGATGCAGGAAACTCACTGATGGAATATTATCTGCGGACTTACGCTCTGGTGAACGGCTCCCATGTTTCTCTATACAACTATGAGAATTTTGAAGGTGTCGCTTCTGAAACTCTCAACAGCTTCCTGTCAGTTGACCCACAATAGATAGCGGAGTTTGCGCTCGAAGGACTCCTTGCCGGTGACCACTTCGTCCCGCATGCGGTGCAGGCGATCCGGCAGGCCGGAGGGTTTCATCTCTTTTACATAGCATTCGCCGAAGATGTTTTCGAGGGCCGCCTCTGCTTCGTCCGGCTCCCCGTCCTCCAGCGCCTCGATGTCGTCTTCGAGCAGCTCGGGCCGGATGACGATGTCGTCCGCGTGGGTGAGCATCCGCCCGATGTCCAGATATCCGCGCACCTGCGCCGCGCCGGTCTCCTCGTCGATGAGGTGGAAGATGCGCGAAACGGACAGTCCCTCTTCGCTGCGCACCAGCTTTTCCATGTCCGACAGCACCAGCCCCCAGGTCTCGTACAGGGCATCGTCCACGGGGAGAGGCATCGGATGGTCCTTCTGGCGCGGATTGGGCAGCCACTCCCGTTCATCGTCCGTCTCCGCCAGCAGGGCCTGCCGCGTCTGTTCCGAGAGCGACAGCCCGCGAAGGATGAGGCTCCGCGCCAGGGCCACCCGATCGGGATAGACCAGCCTGAACCGGTACGTCCGATCGTCACCGCTGCGCAGCAGCTCCGCGATGGGCGAGAGATCCCAGGCACTCACCAGATTCAGGAAGGCCCGCTGGAACGAAATGAACGTCTGCGCCCACACCACGTCGCCATGGTCGAAGCGGAATGTGGGTCGCCGCCTCGGATCTCCCTTTGGAATCTGTTGCTCCGCCTCATCCAGCTCCACTTCCAGCAGCACCCGGTCCCGGTCGTCCACTTCGCCGTTCTGGTTCCAGTCCACTTCCAGGCAGGCGAGGCAGAATTCCATGGCAAACGCCTCCTCCTGCGCCGCTACATCGAGCAGCCGCGCCACCTCCGCCAGATGGCGATCCGCCTCTTCCACAATGGAGCGGAAATACCGATCATTGAAGCGATTGGTCGCTGCGGCGCCCACCACGACGGTCTGGCCGTCGAGGAACAGGTTGTGCATGGTTGTCTTGTACAGCGTGATGGCCGCGATGACCGCCGCAAAGGGGTTTTCGCCGTCGTCCGCGAGGACCGACCGGGCGCTCTCCGATGCGTAGTCAAACCGGCTCTCCTTGAGCGCGTCCAGAGCGTTGGCCGCCGCATCCTGCCGCTTCTGCAGAGAAGGGGCACAGCCGAAAACCGCCACGCCCATGACAATCACCGTCGCCGTCGATATGAAATGGATGAGAAATAGCCGGATTCTGTGGTGCATGGAATACCTCGATGGGATGAATTGTGCCCGTCTGTGACGATGAACGAGCCTGTTTTATTTCAGGGCCCCCGGCCTGTCGAGGACAACCTTTCGGGCTTGGCAATAATCGGTTGCCACTTTGCCCACATCACCGATAATGGAAAGCAGATTCCAAAGACATGCATAAGAGGAGCTGTCCATGACGAACCATGTGTCCAGACTTGCATTCCTTTTGGTCCTGGGCGTTGCTTCCTTTGCCCTCGCGGGCACGGACGATGCGCGCAGCCTGTTTGACGATGCCAGAAAGCTGTTCTCCGAAGAACGGTTCACAGAAGCCGCCGTGGCATTCCGCGCCGCCTACGAGGCAAACCCGAGCTGGAAGCTGCTGTACAACATCGGCCAGTGCGAATCCGCGGCAAAGAACTACGGTCCGGCGCTCGAAGCCTTTGAGGCGTATCTGGCCATGGGCGGGGACGACATCAACGAAGAGCGGCGCAAAGAAGTGGAAACCGAAACCGACCGGCTGCGGCGTCTGGTGGGATTTGTCACCATCAACGCGCCGGAAGGGGCGACCATCCACATCGCCGGCATGTACCGCGGCACCGCTCCTCTGCCGGGGGCCCTGCCGGTCACTGCCGGCATCGTGCAGGAGCTGCGGGTGCTGGTGGGGTTCCGCGAAATCGAAAAACGACCCCTGAAGATCAGCGGCATGCAGAGCCTCACGGTGGATGTGGTCGACGCGGGACCGGAGGAAGGCGCATCCACTGTCGGCCCGCCCCCTGTCGCGCCGGAGACACCTCCTTCTGAATCGGCATCGGAAGCCCCGGCCCGGCCGGAAAGCCAGCCGACGCCCGCCGTCAAAAATGACCCTCCGCCCGAGGCAACGGCGACTGCGGCGTCACCGGTCCATCCCGCGTCCCGCAGAAGCGTCCTTGTTCCTGCGGGCATCGTCCTTCTGGCCACCGGCGGGGCCGCCCTCATCGCCGGCAGCATCACCGGCGGCGCGGCCCTTGCCATCCGCGACGATCTGGAGGCCCACTGCACGGACGGCGAATGTCCACCGGCCTGGCACGATGACAACGACCGGATGCGCGGCCTCTCCGTGGCCTCCACCATCCTGCTGCCTCTGGGCGGCGCGGCGGCGGTCACCGGCCTCGTGCTGCTGCTGGTGGGCAAAAAGAAACACGAAAACGAACAGGCGGTCTCCGTGTTGCCCGTCTCCTCACCAGACGGCGCCGGGCTCGTTCTGAAAGGGAGGTTCTGACATGAAACGGCTTCATCTGCTCTGCTGGTGCGCCCTGTTCGCCAACGCCGGCTGCATGCTCATCACCGGCGAATTCAAAAATGTCCCCGGCGACGACACCATGGACACCGGCGGAACGGACAGCGATTCCGGCGTGGCAGTGGACACCGAACCGCTGGCCATCGATCAGGATTTTGACGGCGTGGACATTCTGGTGGTCGTCGACAATTCCAGCTCCATGTCCCACGAACAGGAAATCCTGAGCACCTCCCTCTTCACGCTCATCAACTCCCTGGTGAATCCCCTGCCCGCGTGGCCGTATCCGCCCATGGACGATGTCCGCATCGCCTTCACCACCTCGGACATGGGCCTCCAGTGGGGCGGCAATGCGTTTGACCCGGACAACGACGGATGGCCCGGAGGTGCGGCCCCGGAAGGATGTACGGATCCCAGGGGAAATAACGGGTCGTTCATTACGGACTATACCAACGCCACCGTCGACCTGCAGTCCGGCGTCATCGCCTGTGGCGGTGATCCGGATCCGGACATCCAGTGCCCCACGGGCTGGACCTGCGAGAATATCAATGGCGAAGGCATCGGCGTGTGCGAAGCCCCGGGAGGCGACGGTGACCAGCAGAGCTGCCCGGATTCACCGGAAAGCGTGGGGCGGACCTACCTCGATCTGGACAGCGGAAACTGGTCCAGTGCGGATCTGGCCTTTGCCACCGCCTGCATGACCAACGTGGGCACGACCGGATGCATGTTCGAGCAACAGCTCGTGGCGGCGGCCCGCGGCCTGAACGGCGATGGCATCGACACCGGTTTCATGCGGGAAAATTCCCTCATGGTGGTGCTGGTCGTTTCCGACGAGGAGGATTGCTCCATGGAGGACGGCCCCTCTCTGTTCGCGTCTGAGGAAGTACAGGACCAGTACAAGCGAAACATCGCCTGCGGCATGAATCAGCAATTCCTCTATTCCGCCGCGGAAATCAAGCAGATGTACGCAGACGCGAAAGCCCGGGTGTCCGACGCCGGCAAGGCCGCCGGCGCGGTGCTGTTTGCCGCCATCGTCGGGGTTCCCTACGAAGGCGATGGCGCCACCGCATGCCAGGGCAAAGGTTCCGAAATTGCCGACTGCCTGGATTTTGAGCTGGAAGAAGGCACCATGGGTGACCCGGGCACCGTGACGCGACTCCCGCCAAACACCACCTCCGGACCGGAAGCCGCTTACTTTGAATACGCATGTGAACGTTTCGACGGAGACACGCCCATTACCCAGGCCTATCCGGGCACCCGCTATGTGGCGCTCGCCCAGGAATACCGCAGCCTCGGCTATGTGTACTCCATCTGCAACCCGGACTGGACGAAGGCCATGGAAGACATCGCCCGGATGATCGCCTCCAGTAGAAGCAGCGGCTGCCGGGCGGAACCTCTGGCCTTCGATGCGGCAGCGCAGACTTCCTTCTGCGACGTGGTCATGACCTTCTCCGGCGCGGAATGTCCGTCACTGGAACGGGGTGAGTGGGGTGTTATGCGACCTTCTGCCGATAAAGATGACCCGCGGGTGGACTGCACCCTGCCGAGGATTCCTTTGTCCCTCGCCTGCTGGAATACCTCGCTGGATGAATTGACGGATATTCAACAGAGCCGGTTCGGGTGGTTCTACTGCGAAAACAGAATGGAAAACTTCGCCGACGCGTGCAGCGACGGGGCGGATAACGACGGCGACGGCGATGTGGACTGCGACGACAGCGAGTGCAGCGCGTGCGGCAATTGCGCGGAGGACGCGGATCCGCTCCTCTGTCCCGATCTCTGCCGCTACGAAACGACGCTGACCCAATCCGCACGGTCCATCGCCGAATCGGCCCTGGCAATCACCCTCCATTGTCCAGTTGAGTGAATCCCGCAGGAAGGTGTCTGCGATGAAAACAAGTGCAGTCCTGCTGGCGCTCCTGGTCTGTCTGGGGTCCGGATGCGTCGAGGAGCCGTCGGTGGACGCGAAAAAATCAGTCTCGGAGGAAGCGCCCGTTCCTGTCCCTGTGCCGCCGCAGATGACCGCTGCATCGACGCTGCCGGCCGCCGAACCCGCCGTGCCGCCGGATGACACGGCGAACCTCCCCACGGGCCTCCTGTGTGTCGCGCCCCTGGACTTCTCCCCGACGCCGGGAAAAGGATCCATGTCCGGCGAACCGTGGGTGAGCAGTAGATACAGCGAAATTTCC
>JAKQNG010000061.1 GCA_029565915.1 Deltaproteobacteria bacterium | reverse complement strand
ACTTCGGCAGCACGCGCGGGATGTTATCAATAAAACCGCCGCCGGTGATGTGCGCGAATGCTTTAACCTGATTCGGCCTGCCGACCGCGTTGAACTTCTTGACCAGCTTCTGCACGAGTGGGCCGTAGCTGATGTGTTCTTTCAACAATTCCTGACCTACCGTGCCTTTGAGTCCGGGCACGCGGCTCGACGGTTTGTAGCCAAGTTGCTCGAAGTAAATTTTGCGTCCGAGCGAATAGCCATTTGTATGCAGGCCGCTGGATTCGATGCCGATGACGACGTCGCCGCGCTTCACGGTTTTCTGGCCGTTGAGCATCCGGGATTTTTCCACCACGCCGACGATCGTGCCGCTCACGTCGTATTCGCCCTTCTGGTAGAAGCCGGGCAACTCCGCCGTTTCACCGCCCACCAGGGCCGCCCCCGCCTGCAGACATCCTTCCGCGATGCCCGCCACCACTTCGGCGCCCTCCCGCGGGGAGAGTTCGCTGCAGGCGTAGTAGTCCAGGAAAAAGAGGGATTCGGCGCCGCAGCACAGCACGTCGTTGGCGCACATGGCCACCAGATCGATGCCGATGGTCCGGTGTTGTTGCAGGGCAAATGCGATTTTCAGCTTGGTGCCCACGCCGTCGGTTCCCGACACGAGAACCGGCTCCCGATATCCTTCGGGAATCCGGATCATGGCGGCAAAACCGCCCACTCCGGACACGACTTCGGGTCGCATGGTCCGCGCCACGGCGGGCTGGATGCGATCCACCATTTCTTCGCCCGCGTCGATGTCCACTCCTGCGTCTTTGTATGTAATGCCAGTCATGGCGTGACGGTATGGACCAGCCCCGGAACTTGTCAATAAAAACTCCGCGCAGATCCAGCGCGGGGAACCCGAAAATGGCGCAATGGGCGTAAATCCGCAGGCAACAGAACCAGTCACTCCACCAGTTCAATCTGCAGGTAATCGAGGAAGGTGTAGGAGTAGTCGCCGATGGACGCGGATCGGCCCGCCACCACCATGGACAGGGCCCCGTCCGTGATGGGAATGGTGGCGCTGCGGGCGATAACGGTGGCATCGGGAAGGGTGGGTTCGTCGTCCACGACGGGAATGCCTTCGATGGTCACGTTGTGGGGTTGTCCTTCGTAGGCCCGTCCGGCCATGCCCACGCCCACGGTCACCGCGTAGGTGCCGGGTGACAGCTCGAACTCGAACAGGTTGTCCCGCCTGTAGTCGTCGTAGATGTACGAGCGCTCGATGACGTTGAACGATTCGTCCGTTGACCAGCCGGTCATGAGGATGTCGGTGCCCATGTTCTCGCCGCTCCAGCCGTAACCGGCGTCGCTGTCAAAGGCCGCCCAGCCCACCTTGATGTATTCGTTGCCGTCCACGATGAGGGGATCGTCGAAGGGTTCACCTTCCGGATCCTGGAAGTTGATGTAGTAGTTGCCCGCCGGACGGTCCGATGTCACGGTGAGCAGGGGCAGCGCGTCCCGCGTTCCCTCAATGTAGAAGCCCAGCTCCCGCCGCAGGGCCATGAACGCGTCCGGATCCTTTGTCCAGCTGGTCATGCCGGCGGCCACGCTGCGCACGGTGGCATCCACGGGCAGGGTGTCGTCCACCCCCGGATGGGCACCGCCGTTGGCGAGCCACAGATATTCGTAATCTTCAAAGCCTTCCCGCAGCAGCTCCGCCCGCACGCCCGGGTTGCCGCTGCCGTCGAAGAACCGTCCCGCGTCGTAATAGGCCCATCCGACGATGCGGTGGCTCCACGCGGCCCAGGGAATGATTCGCGCGTCCATGCCGGAGGCGTCGCTCACCGCCGGGTTGAAATACGGGTCCGGGTCGTGGTCGAGGGAATAGAACCAGACCGCTTCGCCGGCGCTCCGCTGGCGTTCCCACGCATAGGTCTCCTCGTAGGCGCGCACGTGGGCAATCCAGATATCATATCCGCAGGGGCCGTCCGGATCTTCGGCAATGGCGGGCTTGGGTTCTTCGGAGACGGCGATGCGCAGGCCGGGCGCCGCGGCACGGGACAATCGGCAGAGGTGGGCCGCCAGGGCTTCGTCCTGCGCGTTCTGGGGTTCGTTCTGCACGTACCAGTAGGTGCGGTCGAGCATGCCGTTGTCCGCCAGATATCCTTCGAGGGCCGCCAGCCAGTTGCCCCAGGCCTCGTTGTAGGCCGCTGTGCCATGATGGTCGCCCCGGGATTCGCCGCAGAAGGTATCCGGTCGCGGCGTGCTGTTGTCCACAAACTGAAAGAGCATGGAGTCGGGAAACCCGACGCCGTTCCAGCCGTCGCCGAGGATGTATTTCGGGCCCAGGGTGCCAACGGAATATTCCGCGCCTTCGTCGGGTTCCGTGTAGAAGGTTTCGCAGCGCTGCGGGTTGGCGGCGCTGTCCCAGGTGATGTTGTACGAATAGCCCGATGGCCAGGGCACGGAGGCGGGGGTCATCCGGTGTTCGAACAGCATCGTTTTGGCGTCTTCTTCGCTTCTGCCGCTGCCCATCAAGCCCGAAATTGAGAGGTTGAGCTGGGATGCGAAGTGGATTTCCTGTGGCAGGGAAAAATCGAACACGGTGAGCGAAACGGGAACCTCCACTGCAGTGCCGTCCTTCTCCACCGTGAGGGTGGTTGCGTGGGCGCCGGCGGGGGCATCCCCGGGCACGCGCACTGTGAGCCAGACCGGAACGCCCCGGTTGGCGGAGAGTTCCACCGTGTCTCCCGATGACACGGGTGTGAGGGTTTCGCTGATGTCGTCCACCGGAGAGGCGACAGACAGGTTGAGTTCCTGCTGGTCGCCCAGGGTGGGGAAGGGGACCACGGTTACCCGGGCGGTGCCGGAAACAGGGCCGATGACGAGCTGGACGGGCTCGAATTCACCCCGTGCGGCATGGAGCTGCAGGCCGGAGGCCGTCGTGGCCGGCGGGCGGTCGCCGACGGTCACCCGATGGGCGGTGGGTGTGGTCCACAGGGGCAGGCCGTCGATGCCCTCGTCCAGCGAGTAAGTGAATTCGCCGCTCTCCACCGGTGTGGGAGTGGTGTGGTCAGTCGTTCCGTCGTCGGCGCCGTTGTCGTTGTTGTCGCGACAGCCCGATGCGAGCGCGGCCACCGCCGCCGCCAGCAGGATTCGATGAAGTGTGTCTGTCATGCCTGCATGCTAGCATGAAAGATTGTGCCAGCGACTCACAAATCGATGAGAGAAAGGAGCAGGTGGATCAGGGTCCGGGCAACTCCCGAGGCAGGCGTCTGACAATTGCAGGAGCCGGCATCGCTTCCGTCGTCGTCCGAATCGGAGTCCGTGTCGTCATCGGAGTCGCTGTCCGAATCGGAATCTGTGTCGCTGTCCGAATCGGAGTCCGTGTCGCTGTCCGTATCGGAATCTGTGTCGCTGTCCGTATCGGAATCTGTGTCGCTGTCCGTATCGGAATCGCCGCCGGTTTCTGTTTCCGTATCCACCGTTTCCGAATCTTCACTGTCAAAAACCGTGTCCGTGTCCGGCGTGTCCGTGTCCGGCGTGTCCGTGTCTTCTGTATCCGTGTCGATTTCCGGATTCAATTCAATCTGCAGGTGGAAATCGCCGGTCTCTGCCGGGTTCACGCCTTCGACAACGAGATAGACCGTCTGATCGGCCGACGCAACGTACAGCAGGGTTTCCTCCCAATCTCCGACGCCATCATCTGCCGCTGTGAGACATGCCTGGGCGCTGGCGCAGATATCGACGAGTTGCAGTGCAACATCAAATCCGTTGTACGGTGTTCCCACCGCCCGCAGCAGATCCCCTTCCTGCAGGGATATCCGGTAGACCAGGTCGGAAGCTGGTTGATTGTCCAGGGCACAACCCGTTCCCCAGGTGGCGATACTGCTCACGCCGGAGGAATCGGAACTCGCCGCATGTGAAAATGGACTACTGTCTACGATAATCGGTGAGTCACAGGTGCCGTCCACCGGAGTTCCCGCACACATGCCGCCCGTCGTACACACGTCTCCGGTGGTCCACGGATCCGCATCATTGCAGGTTTCGCCATTTTCAAAAATGACATCCACTGGACAGTCGTTGCTCATGCCGGTGCAGATCTCCACCGCGTCGCAGGAGTTGGCGCTCGGTCGACATACGTCCATGGACTTGGCGTCAAACGGACAATCCACGCTGGTTCCCGAACAGTAGTCCGCCGCATCGCAATCTCCCACGGACGGACGACAGACTTCAGTCGCTGCCACCAGGGTGTTTACCGGACAATCGTCGGACACGCCGTCGCAGCTCTCCGCCACGTCACAGACACCGGCGGCCGGCTGGCAGATTTCAACGGACTTTGTGTCCGCCGGACACAACACCGAGAAACCGGTGCAGTGCTCGGACAGATCGCAGACTCCCGCAGCGGGACGGCATTCTCGATCGGACTGGTACACCTGATCGGCGGGACACCAGGGCGAATCGCCAACGCAGTGCTCCGGTTCATCGCACAGGTCCACCGCTGAGCGGCAGGTCACCGTGGCATCCGCATACCCGTCTGCGGGACACGTATCCGTCATGCCGTCGCAGAATTCTTCCGCGTCACAGGGTCCGACGGGGCTTCGGCAGGAAGCCGTCGATTTTTCGTCCGCTGGACAGTCGGCGCTGCCTCCGCTGCAGACTTCCGCCAGGTCGCAGACCCCTTCTGCCGCCCGGCATTCGTCGCCCATCGCTGCAAACTCATCGGGTGGACACGCAACGCTCACACCGTCACAGATCTCGACCACGTCGCACAGGCCCGCAACCCCATGGCACTCCGTTCCCGGCGGCTCAAATTCGTCCAGCGGACAATCGATGCCGGTGCCGTCACAGAACTCGGCCACGTCGCACAGATCCGCGACAGACCGGCATTCGGTGCCTGCGGCCGCAAAGATATCCGGCGGGCAGGCCTTCATCCAGCCGTCACAGACCTCGGCCACGTCACACAGTCCAAAGGACTCCCGGCATTCCGTTCCCGCCGATGCCAGTGCATCCGCCGGGCAGAAGCCGCTCACCCCATCACAGATTTCCGCCGCATCGCACAGGCCCGTCGCGATCCGGCAGACAGAGCCGGCCGGCGCGAAGGTATCCGGAGGACAGTCCGCACTGATGCCCGTACAGGTTTCGGGGACGTCGCACAGTTCTGTTGCGCCTCTGCATCCGGTGCCGGCAGGGAAATACCCATCCGACGGACAGTACCCGGAAATCCCGTCACAGCTTTCTGCCACGTCACAGTCCCCTTCTGCCGCCCGACAGATCGAACCGGATGATGCCACGACATCCACCGGGCAATCCGCCGACATGCCATCACAGGTTTCTTCCACATCGCAGTCATCGACGGATGCGCGACAGGTCGTTCCGGTCGGCAGCAGGCCATCATCCGGACACGCTGCGGACATGCCGTCACATACTTCGGCTGCATCGCACTGCTGACCGATGGCCGCCGGACGACAGGTGGTTCCCATCGATTCCAGTTCATCCGCCGGACATGCCGTTGTTGCACCATCACAGAACTCCACCGCATCACACAGGTTGGAGGCGCCCCGGCATACCGTCGTGACATCCAGAACACTGCATACACCATTCGTGTCCGCACCTTCCGCCACACTGCAGGACTGGCAGTCCATCGGGTCGCCATCACCGCACAGGGTGGTGCAACAGACGTCATCCACACAGAATCCCGTCGCGCACTGGCTGTCATCCGTACACGGATCCCCGATTCCGGAAATAAAGCTTCCGGTCAGCGAAATGCTGTCAAAGGCACACCCGCCGTCTCCGGAGACGCCCTGGTTTCCATACTGCTGAAACTTGATGAGCGTCTTTTCCGTGAGGATGATGCCGTTGTCCTGCGCCAGTTGACGGAGGTCCGCCGTGAACGACCGATAGGTCATCTGCGCGCCTTCCGATTGTGTCAGCCCGGTCACCTTGTACCAGTGCACTCCGTCCACGCTGAGGGCCACGCCCTGGCTGTTGCTGCTGCCGCTGAACGCATCCGGCATCACCTGGGTCAGCACGCTGAAGTATTTGTGGTAGAACTCCAGTGTTGCGCTGGACGCACCGGCCAGATCCGCAAACAGGATCAGCTCATTCAACGCCCACTGACCATCCACATGGCTGTCCATCAGCACATGATGGCTGCCCGAGTAAGGCGCAAAGGCATCCCATACGCGGATCCGGTAGCTCGACATCCCCATGTCCACAAAATGGACATCCAGGGCGCCCGCATCAAAATTCTGCAGGTAATCCGGATCCGCTCCCGGGCGATCATCCACCACAACGGTCACCATGTCAGTGCCGCAGTCCTGTCCGTCACATACCGCCACTTCAAACACGAGGGTCTGCGGAGACAGCGTATACGGCGCCCGGAAGAATGCGTCCTGTCGATTCGCATCATCGATCACAACAGGCACGCCGGAAACCTGTGTCCACTGGTAGGTCAGATATCCGGCCGGCCCATTGTCCCCATCAAAGGAACCCGCTGCGCTGAGGCTGACGTATTCCAGGTCCATGGCGTCGTAGTCCGGCCCCGCAGAGGCCACGGGCACCGTATTGGGAATGTCGTCGGCAATCTGGATCACCACCGTATCCGTATCGCAATACATGTACTCGCACACCTCGAGTTCAAACGTCACCGAGGTTGCCGCCCAGATGGGGGTCGGCGATGTGAATGTGGGCCGGGCCGCTGTCGTGCTGCTCAACGTCACATTGACACCGGCAATGCGGGTCCAGCTGTAGGTCAGGGCATCGCCGTCCGGATCGTCGGACGCGGTGCCATCGAGGGTGACCAGGACGCCTTCTCCCACGTTCTG
>JAKQNG010000139.1 GCA_029565915.1 Deltaproteobacteria bacterium | reverse complement strand
CAGACGGCGCTTCGCGCGGAGCTGCTGGCGTATCGGCCACAGGACGGACAGGAACAGGCGGATCTCCGGCTGATGCTCTCCCTGATGGACAAGCATGGGGACCTGCTGGATCGGGAAAACGAGGCGGCCCACTTCACCGGGTCCGCCTGGATTGTGAACCGGTCTCGAACCGCTGTGCTGATGGTGTTTCACAACCTGTACCAGTCCTGGGCCTGGACCGGCGGACATGCCGACGGGGAGGCTGATTTGCTTTCCGTGGCCATCCGGGAAGCGCAGGAGGAGACGGGCTTGACCACCATCCATCCGGTGTCCAATGACATCCTGTCCCTGGACGTGCTGCCTGTTTGGCGGCATGTGCGCCGCGGCAGGCACGTCCCTTCGCATCTGCACCTGAATGCGGCGTACCTGCTTGAAGCGGATGATGCCGCACCCTTGCAGGTGCGTCCGGACGAGAACAGCGGGGTGCGCTGGGTGCCGCTGGCCGAGGTGTCGTCCTGGTGCACGGAACCGGACATGCAGCCGCTCTATGCCAAACTCAATGCGCGGATGCTGCGGATGTATTGATCCGGACGTTGAATACCCATGACAATTTCATCCTGAATCGCGATTTCACAACGGCCGGCGTGATGACCGCTTCGGACATTTTGGCGACATCGCAACAGCGCAATCACAAGCACAAAAAGGGATCCCCCATCGGCAGAGGGCCGAATGGGGGATCCCTTTGGTTTCAGTTCGGAAAAACTTTCAATTCGGAAATTCTTTCAGTTCGGAAAATCTTTCAGTCCAGTAAATCCTTCAGCGCGGACAAGTCAAGGCCCGGGCCGAAGAAGCCCACGACCGTGCGCAGCGGCATGTCGTTGAGCATGGCCTGCATCATCTCCGGGTTTTCCATGGTCATGCCTTCCGCGGGGCCGCCGGGCCCCATTGCGGCGGCCATCATCTGCCGCACGACGGGGCCGGCCTTCGGATGCGACAGCAGGTCTCCCAGTGTGGAGTTCATGCTCAGCGTGACGGGTTCCACCACCTCGGAGGTGACGGTGACGGCCGCCTCGCAGGCGATGTCCGCCGCGCTGGTGCCGACCAGGATGTCAAAGCGTCCCGATTCGACGCGCCAATCCGCGAGCTTTTCGCTCCAGTAGGCAAACGCGCGTCGATCCAGGCGGAAGAAGACCGTCTTGGATTCGCCCGGCTGCAGGAAGACCTTCTCGAAGGCTTTCAATTCCTTCACTGGCCGTTTGACGCTGCTTTCAGGATCCCCCACATACACCTGAACGGTTTCGCTGCCGGCCCGGGCACCGGTGTTGGTGACGACGACCGACAGATCCAGCGTTTCCGCCTCCGTCAGTTCGGCTTTGTCCAGCTTCAGATCCGAGAGCTTGAACGTGGTGTAGGACAGGCCGAAGCCGAATGGGAACAACGGGTCAATGCCCATGGTGTCATACCAGCGATAGCCCACGAAGACCCCCTCGTGATAAACCACCTTTTCCTTGTCGCCCGGGAAATTGAGGGCGGACGGGTTGTGGGTGAGTTTGCGCGGGAAGGTTTC
>JAKQNG010000115.1 GCA_029565915.1 Deltaproteobacteria bacterium | reverse complement strand
GACACACCTGCACATCCTCCACGTCCAACCCCACCAGTTCCGAGCGCCGGAAGCCGCCGGCAAAGCCGAGGAGCAGCAGTGCACGATTACGCACCCCATGGAGGGTGTCCGGCTGCCCCACGACCATGCGCCGGATATCGTCCGCCACCAGCGCATCCACCCCGTGGGCAGCGGTGCCCAGCGTGCGGCGAATGCCCGCCATCACTTCCGGGACGGGCGCGTCGTGGGTGGGAGAGGCATGCCCGGCCTGGCGATGGGCGTGACTGATGGCCGTCAAACGGCGGGTGAGCGTGGTGACGCAGTGGCCGGTCTCCGCCTGCGCGGTGAGATAGAGGGCGATGGTGGCCGGATGGGCGGGGAGGGGACAGAGACCATGGGTGGCGCACCAGGCGGCAAAATCCTGCCAGTCGTTCCGGTACGCCTGCCGGGTGGTCTCCGCGGTGCCGGCGCGGCAATACCCATTGGCTTTGTCGAGAAGCAGACCGAGCTCTGGTGAGAGGGGGTCAGGCGGCACACAGGCCGGAAGCATGGGAATGGGGTCTCCTTCCTCCGTAAAGATGACAACGTTCATGAAGGACATCTTTCCGAAGGTTGAGCGGGGTTTTCGGGGCATCATCGGCTCCTTATAGCAGGGAATAGGGCATTCCCCAGCCGAAAAGGGCCGAGAATGCCCCTGTATTATGGAAAAGTGGGGAGATAACGCGGGAAAACTTGACTTGAGGGGGAAGCTGGCGCTATCGTAAACGTTCAAGAAGATGTCCATCCCGTGCGTTGACCGCATCAGGGCACTGGGATGCCATCAGTGATACCACCAAGGAGGCGGTGATGACCGATTTGCCAGTCACGATGAAATGTCCACAGTGTAGCCAACCGGTGCCAGCCACAGCCCGTGTCTGCCCGGCGTGCGGAGCGACGCAGCCTGCCACTCCCGCCAATACCCCGCCGAAGATGATGGCGTTGGGCTACACCATCATGCTAGTACTCGCTGGCCTGTTACTCTGGGGCATCATCGCGGTGGTGGGGAGCATCCGGCAGCACGTCATCGCCCAGCGTCCGCCCGCGTCGGTGGCCACCGCGCCGACATCACCGCACACCAGCGCCACCGCGTCACCGACACACACCACGCCGCGTCCGAGTCCACCACGGACGTCAGCGCCCGCATCCACTCCCCGGCCCGCATCCAGCATGACCGTGGACGATTTACTGGCCCTCACCGACCGAACGCTGCATGCGTGTAACCGCTCCGGGGTGAAACGCGCCCAGTGGGCACGGGTGAAATCGTCCGAATATGGGCCGGTGTTGGAGATTCATTTTGCCGCTGATGATAATTTTTCCCATGCGGGGATACGGGATATGGCGGCGTTGCGCACGCTCGATTTATTGCATGCCATCCGGAAGATGGTCGATATCCAGACAGTGGCGCGAGTGAGCATTTCGGCAACGTTTTCCCTGTCTGACAAGTATGGCAACGTCACCGAAGACGATATCATGCGCCTGGAATTTGGGCGGTCGACCTTGACGCAACTCAACTGGGAGCAGATTACGGTGTCCGACCAGGTGTTCCGTGCTGCGGACAATGTCTGGATTTCCCCGGTTGTTGCGGATTAAGCGACGTGCGGCCCTTCTCGCATGGCACGCAGCGCCGTGCTGATGCCCTGATGTCTCAAACCGGACAATAAACAGCAACTCGCCATATTGGACAGCACATGCCACCCCGTCACCAGCGGGGTGGCTGGTCTCGTCATGGGCGAGGGAGAGACGGAGGAACACGATGACACTGTTGCAGGCGATTTGTCACGTCTTACAGGACGCCGGGACGCCGCTCCATTA
>JAKQNG010000049.1 GCA_029565915.1 Deltaproteobacteria bacterium | reverse complement strand
AAGATGGTGATGCCGGGTGACCGGATTACGTTGACGGTGACGCTGATTGACCCGGTGGCCATGGAAGACGGAATGCGTTTTGCCATCCGCGAAGGTGGCCGCACGGTGGGTGCCGGCGTTGTTGCCAAGATTCTTGAATAGCAACTGATCGAGGAGGCTGAACATGGCCGTAGGAAACAGGGTGATTGTGACGCTTGGATGCAGGGAGTGTTCGGAGCGCAACTACACCACCACAAAAAACAAGCGGAAGACGCCTGGTAAGCTCAGTTTTAATAAATATTGTCCCCGATGCCAGAAACACACGGAGCATCGAGAGACAAAATAGCGGAGAATATGGCGTTTCTCAGGAGACGCGCCATACAGGCCAGTAGCTCGAACTGGTAGAGCGCCGGATTCCAAATCCGGATGTTGGGGGTTCGAATCCCTCCTGGCCTGCGGCATTATTCTGACGAGGTTGAGAATGGCTGACGAGAAACAGACTGCGACAACATTTGGTTTGATGAAGTATGTACATCTGACTTTCATCGTCGGTGCACTGGGAAGTGCTTGGTTGTTGTCCAGAGTGCTCGAAGTTGTCTGGACATCCATGAATCTCCGTTGGGTGGAGGTTCCGGCGCCGAACACAATGCTTGTCCTCGTGATCAGTGCTGCGGTCGCGCTGTCCGTCGGGTTCTATCTCTGGCGTCATCCGAGCGTGAACCGGCTGGTTGTAGAAATCGTGACCGAGTTGTCGAAGGTGACCTGGCCGACCCGCAAGGAACTGTATGCGTCCACTGTCGTGGTCGTGATTGTTTCCATTATCGCAGCAATCATTCTGGGCGCATTTGATGCGTTCTGGTCCTGGGTGACGGGCTTTATCTACTGACAGCGGAGAGGCCCTCCAGATCCGTCGCGGTGAAGCGGATCAGGAGGTGGGTAAAATGAAGTACTATGCAGTGATTACCTACTCCGGATATGAGACGAAGGTCAAACAGGCCCTCGAAGAACGGATCCGGAATGCGGGAATGGAAGCGCGTTTTGGAAACATTCTGGTCCCGACCGAGACCGTACAGGAAATTGTCCGGGGCAAGAAACGGATCAGCGAGCGGAAGTTTTTCCCCGGATACATTTTCATTGAGATGGAGATGAGCGAAGAAACCTGGCATCTGGTCAAGGATACGCCGAAAGTAACCAATTTTGTCGGCAACCAGAATCCGACGCCGGTTTCCGAAACGGAGATCAACAACATCCGCAAACGGATGGAAACAGGTGCGGAATCGCCGAAACCAATTGTTCATTTCGATGAAGGCGACAGCGTGAAGGTCATTGAAGGCGCTTTTGGTGGATTCAACGGGACCGTTGAAACGGTGAAAGCCGACAAGCAGAAGGTGGTCGTCCTTGTCAGTATTTTCGGTCGCGCGACCCCCGTGGAACTGGACTACACACAAGTGGAGAAACTCATCGGCTGAAGTCGGGTGAGGAGACGAGACAATGAAAAAAATTACCGGACAGATCAAATTACAGGTGCTCGCTGGGAAAGCCAATCCATCTCCGCCGATCGGACCAGCCCTTGGCCAGCACGGTGTCAACATCATGGAATTCTGCAAGGCGTTCAATGCGAAGACGCAGGCGCAGGCAGAAGACGGAATGGTGATTCCCGTCGTTATTACGGTATACGCCGATCGGAGTTTCACTTTCATCACCAAGACGCCGCCGGTGGCCCGCCTCCTTTTAAAGGAAGTCGGCCTTCCCAAGGGATCCGGCGAACCCAATAAGAATAAGGTCGGCAAAGTGACGGAAGCTCAAATCCGGAAAATTGCCGAAATGAAGATGCCCGATCTGAACACCACTGACATCGAGGCCGCGATGCGAACTGTGCGCGGGACAGCCCGTTCCATGGGGCTGGATGTTGTCAGTTAACCCGGTTTTCCGCATTCAGCGGAATACTCATTACCACGCGGAATGCAGTTCTCCGCATGGGAGGCAACAGCCGACATGACAGGAACGTCCAAAAGAATGGCCAAGGCCTATGGGGCTTTCGACAGGTATGCGCTGCATACGGTTGAAGAAGCCATCAGTCAGGCCAAGGCAAACGCCGTTGCAAAGTTTGATGAGACAATTGATGTCGCCATCAGACTCGGCGTCAACCCCAAGCACGCTGACCAGATGGTACGGGGTGCTGTCGTCCTTCCTCACGGACTTGGCAAGACCGTGAGGGTGCTTGTTTTTGCGTCCGGCGATAAGGAAAAAGAAGCGCTGGATGCCGGCGCTGATTTTGTCGGCGGCGAGGACATGGTCGAAAAAATTAAAAATGGATGGACGGATTTCGACGCATGTATTGCGATTCCATCGATGATGGCGCAGGTCGGAAAGGTCGGTCGAATTCTCGGTCCCCGCGGGTTGATGCCGAACCCCAAGACGGGCACTGTGACAATGGATGTTGCCTCGACTGTGCGCGACGCGAAGGCGGGCAAGGTGCAGTATCGCGTGGAGAAAGCCGGCATCGTGCACGCGCCCATCGGCAAAGCGTCCTTTGATGCGGCGAAGCTCGTGGATAACTTCACTGCGTTGATCGCTGACATCAACAAGGCGAAGCCGTCGACCTCCAAAGGAACGTATATCCGGAGCGTGACCGTGTCTTCGACGATGGGTCCCGGGGTCAGAATTGATCCTGTTCTGCTGAAAGAAAAGAAGGAATAGGAGGGACTCATGGAAAAGGCACAGAAAATTGCTCAGATTTCGGAATTGAAGGATCGCTTTGCGAGAATGAGCAGTGCGGTTGTGACGGACTTCCGAGGTCTGGACGTGGAAACGATGAATTCCCTCCGAAACGAATTCCGCCGGATCGGTGCGGAATACAAGGTCGTCAAGAACAAGCTGCTTGGCATTGCTGTACAGGAGCAGTCCTATCACGATGCGCTGCTACCCTATCTGAACAATCCCAGTGGGGTCGCCTGGTCGTATGATGATCCGTCCGGACCCGCCAAGGTAATTGTCGATTTTTCAAAGAAGAACGACAAACTGAAAATCAAGTGCGCCGTGGTGGATGGGCAGGTTCTTGATGAAAAAGGCGTTGTCGCTCTGTCGAAGATGCCCGGAAAGAAGGAATTGCTCGGCATGCTGTTGGCAACGTTCATGGCGCCGGCTTCCGGATTTGTGCGGCTGATGGCTGCGGGACCGACCAATTTTGTGTATCTGCTGGACGCCCGCAGGCGTCAACTGGAAGAGAAGAAGTAATGAACGCCACATGTTGTGGCCGGAAAACAATCAAAATCTGGTTTACAAGTAAACCCGGGAAAATGGAGAAAAATAATGGCTGACATCACTCGTGAACAAGTCGTGGATTACCTGAGCAATCTGTCCGTGATGGACATCGCTGCCTTGACCAAGGAACTCGAAGAGAAGTGGGGCGTGTCCGCAGCCCCGGTTGCTGTCGCCGGAGCGGTGGCTGCAGGCGATGGCGGCGCTGCGGCAGCCGCAGAAGAGAAAACAGAGTTCAATGTTGTTCTGGCGACGGTCGGTGACAAGAAAATCAACGTCATCAAAGTCATCCGCGAACTGACAAATCTCGGTTTGAAAGAAGCGAAGGATCTTGTGGATGGAGCGCCCAAAGTTGTGAAGGAAGGCGTTTCCAAGGCGGATGCGGAAGATGCCAAGAAGAAACTCGAAGAAGCCGGCGCCACAGTTGAACTGAAGTAGCCTTGATGGTTCTTCGGGAACGGTCTTGGGTTCGACCCGACGGGTCGGTGAAATAGACGGAATGGAACACTCCCGGGGCAACTCCGCTTCTTTCGGAAGAGGAGATTTGTATCCGGGGGTGTTCTGTTTCTTTGTTCTGTCAGAATAGGGAGCTTCGCCATGGCATCCACAGTTCAGGCAAATCTTCGATACAGAGAGACGTTCGGGCACGTGAAGAAGGTCGCAGAGATCCCGCATCTCATTGAGTTGCAGCGAAGATCCTACGACAAGTTTCTTCAGGCGGTCGTCGCACCCGATCAACGTGAAGACATCGGTCTGCACGGTGTTTTCAACAGTGTCTTTCCCATTCGCGACTTCAAGGAAATCAGCGAATTGGCGTACGTCGGCTACGTTTTTGAAAAGCCGAAGTACGATGTGGAAGAATGCCGGCAGCGTGGAATGAGTTATGCGGCTCCGGTCAAGGTCACCATACAATTGATTATTTATGACGCCCCTTCCGAGGAAGGTGCAGAGCCGGTGGTCCGGGACATCAAGGAACAGGAAGTAGTTTTCGGCGAAATCCCTTTGATGACGGAAAACGGAACCTTCATCATCAATGGAACGGAACGCGTCGTCGTCAGCCAGCTTCATCGATCACCAGGCGTTTTTTTTGACCATGATCGGGGAAAGACCCATTCGTCCGGAAGGCTTCTGTATTCGGCCCGGTTGATTCCCTACCGAGGGTCCTGGCTGGATTTTGAATTTGACCATAAAAATATTATCTATTGCCGGATTGATCGTCGTCGAAAAATGCCGGCAACGGTTCTGCTCCGTGCGCTGGGATATTCTACGCAGGACCTGTTGAACTATTTTTACCACACGGAAATCGTTTACCTCGAGTCCGGTGGGAAGATGTCCAAGAACATCGAGTATGATCTGCTGGTCGGCCAGCGTTCAACGAGAGACATCAAGATCGATGGTAAGGTGCTGGTAAAGAAGAATCGAAAATTTACCAGAGCAGCAATCCGCAAGATGCAGGAATCCAATCTGGAGCGCCTTCCCATGGACCTCGACAACATTGTGGGCAAGGTGGCGGCGGAAGACATCGTCGATGACGAAACCGGTGAAGTGATCATTGAGTGCAACGAAGAAATTACTGAAACGAATCTGGATCGACTCCGGGCTGCCGGCATTTCCAGTTTCAAAATCCTGTTCATTGATGGTCTCAATGTGGGCTCTTATCTCCGAGATACATTGCTCGCTGACAAGATTGGCACGCAGGAAGAAGCCATCCTGGAGATCTATCGGCGTCTGCGCCCCGGCGATCCACCAACTGCAGAGACGGCGAACAATCTGTTCAACAATCTGTTTTTCAATCCGGACAGATACGACCTGTCGCAGGTCGGTCGTCTGAAGCTGAATTACAAATTCAAGACCAACGAGCCGTTGAGCCTGCGCACACTGACGCCCCGCGATATCATGGAAACGGTGCGTCACCTGATTGAGCTTAAGAACGGACGCGGTTCGGTGGATGATATCGACCATCTGGGCAATCGACGCGTCCGCGCCGTCGGTGAGTTGATGGAAAGCCAGTATCGGATTGGCCTGGTCCGGATGGAGCGCGCAATCAAGGAACGCATGAGCATGAGCCAGGAGCTGGACACGCTGATGCCCCATGACCTCATTAATGCAAAACCTGTCAGTGCTGTCGTCAAGGAGTATTTCGGCTCCAGCCAGTTGTCCCAGTTCATGGACCAGACCAACCCGTTGTCGGAAGTGACCCATAAGCGGCGCCTGTCGGCTCTCGGACCTGGTGGTTTGACGCGGGAGCGCGCCGGCTTCGAAGTCCGCGACGTGCATTCCACTCACTATGGTCGTATCTGTCCCATTGAAACGCCGGAAGGACCGAACATCGGCCTGATTGCTTCGTTGTCTACCTTTGCCAAGGTGAACGAGTACGGGTTTGTAGAAACACCCTATCGCGAGTTCAAGGACGGTAAGGTAACCAACAGCGTTCGATTCTTCAGCGCCCTTGAAGAGGAAGAGCACGTCATTGCGCAGGCGGACGAAGAGCTTGATCAGGACGGCCGTCTCAAGAAGCCGATTCTGTCCTGTCGACATGACGGTGAACTGGAGACAATCCAGTCTGATCAGGTAACGTTAATGGACGCATCACCCAATCAGCTCGTGTCTGTCGCGTCTTCCCTCATTCCTTTTTTGGAGCATGACGATGCCAACCGGGCGTTGATGGGTTCCAACATGCAACGGCAGGCGGTGCCCCTGTTGAAGGCGAAGTCACCGCTCGTTGGAACCGGCATTGAAGGAAAGGTTGCGCAGGATTCCGGTGTCACCGTTGTCGCGCGTCGCGCCGGTATTGTCGAATCAGTGGATGCAACCCGGATTGTTATCCGTTCGGAAGGGGCGGCGGGTGATTTTCCGGACATCTACAACCTGGTCAAGTTCCGACGGTCCAATCAGAATACCTGCGTGAATCAGAAGCCCATTGTCGTAACTGGTGAACGGGTGAAGCAGGGTCAGGTGATTGCTGACGGACCGTCCTCCCACAATGGAGAGCTGGCCCTCGGCCAGAATGTGCTGGTCGCCTTCATGCCCTGGGGCGGGTATAATTTTGAAGATTCCATCCTCCTCTCGGAACGCCTTGCCAAGGATGACGTTTTTACGTCCGTGCATATTGAGGAATTCGAGTGCGTTGCCCGTGATACCAAATTGGGCGCTGAGGAAATCACCAGAGATATTCCCAATGTCGGCGAGGAAGCGCTGGCGAATCTGGACGAGAGCGGCATTATCCGCATCGGTGCCAAGGTCAAGCAGGGCGACATTCTGGTTGGCAAGATCACGCCCAAAGGGGAGACCCAGCTGAGTCCGGAAGAAAAGCTCCTGCGGGCCATTTTCGGCGAAAAGGCCGGAGATGTCAGGGATTCGTCCCTGCGCGTGCCGCCGGGCGTTTCCGGCATCGTCATTGACGCCCGTGTTTTCAGCCGCAAAGGGACCGAGAAGGATGAGCGGTCCCGCGAGATCGAGGAGCACGAAAAGGCCCGCCTTGAAAAAAATATGGCGACGGAAATCAAGATCGTCCGGGAATCAGCCATCAATCGGGTGATTGAAATCCTGTCTGGACAGAAGACGACGGGAAAACTGGTCGACAAGAAGGGCGAGGTGCTGGTCAACAAGGGTGTGACGCTGACAGAAGAAATCCTGCGCGGCATTCCTCGAAAGCAGCTTGTTCAGATTCCCGTGGCCGATGGCATGGAACGCGTCACGCAGATACTGGAGTCCCTGGACAGCCAGCAGTCGATGATCGAGGAGAATTTCTACGAGAAAATCGAACGCCTTTCCCAGGGGGATGAACTGCCCCCCGGCGTTATCAAAATGGTGAAGCTGTTCATCGCCATCAAACGGCACATTTCCGTCGGTGATAAGATGGCCGGACGTCACGGCAACAAGGGTGTCGTGGCCAAGATTGTGCCGGATTGCGATATGCCGTTCCTGCCGGACGGCACGCCGGTGGACATCGTGCTGAACCCCCTCGGCGTGCCTTCGCGCATGAACCTGGGGCAGCTCTTCGAGACCTACCTCGGCGTCGCCTGTAAGGTGCTCGGGTTCCATGCCGCCACCCCGGTGTTCGACGG
>JAKQNG010000027.1 GCA_029565915.1 Deltaproteobacteria bacterium | reverse complement strand
TTTCTTCTTTTGCGCGGGCGAGCCACTGAAGCACGAGTTCGTTGATGGCCTTTGTGGGCAGCAGCAAAAACATCTGGTGCTCGGTGCGGTTGGTGACAAAGTGGATGGCGTCCCGTTCGTGGATGCGCAGGGTGCTCAAGGGGTGCTCCTTTTTTCAGAAAAGTTTCACCCTCTCTTTCGGCCGCTTCGGGTCGGATTGTGCCAAAAAAATTTCCGCCGCTTCACTTTTTTAAATTTCTGAATGATTTCGCTCACCGCGGACGGGGTGCACGACGGCGGGAAAGGGCGCGGCGGCGGGAGATGAAAGGACGAACGGACCGCAATGAACGCATGAGTCAGGCGTCCGGAACAGGCAACTGCATGACCCAGTTTTCGAAGTCCTTCTGAAACCGCGACAGGTCATCTGTCTGGAGCAACTCCATCAATGTGCGTTGGCCATCTGGATCGGTTACGCGGTTTTCGTAAAAGCCGTGATAAAAATCCACCAGCTGGTTTTTTTCCTGCAGAAACAGGCAGAGGTATCGCGCCTGGGCATAGGGCAGACTCCGGGAATCCTCATAGAAGCGGTTTTCGTTGAGGTGCAGCAGTGTTTCGATGGACATGGTCCGCTGTTCGCGGATGGCTTCCTGCAGGCCGTACAGGCGCCAGTTGACAAGGCCTTTCAGGTGACCGCTGCTGCCGGAGGGCCTCTCGAACAGGGATGCGAGTCCTTCGTTGAACCAGACCGGGCATTGTTTGAAATTGGCAGCCATGAACGGGTGGATCATTTCGTGAACGAGTGTGCCGCCACCGGTGGAGATGTCCAGGATGATGGCGTTGTGGGCGGGACTGAAGTAACCATAAGGCGTTTCCGGTTCGATGTCGAATACGCTCGACGAGTGAAACCGGTAGCTGGCGGCGTTTTTCAGCATCCAGATGTCCACGATTTTTTCGGGATCGCGCAAAAAGAAATCCTGCTTTACCAGCCGGACCACGTGACGGACGATCCGGGTCTGGAAATCACGGATTTCTTCTGTTTGACAGTCACTCACGATGACAAACGGCTTTTCAATTTCCACGGAAAGTCCGACAGGCAGAGTGGCCTGCAGATGCATCAGGTGTTGCGCATAATCGGCATCCGTCAGCGTGCGGGATGATTCTGCTTCGATTGGCTTTTCCTGCAGAAGGCGGATGCGCACCAGACCCCACACGTATTCTTCCTGCAGAGGCCAGAGTTCCAGAAACCGGTTGCGATCCATGTGCCGGTATGCGCCGTCGGGTTCGGCTGGTTCGTGATAGATGACCTCATCCGCATCGCCGTCATAGCCGAGCACCAGACGGAAATGCTCTGCGCTGTCCTCCGGACTTGTGTGCATGAGAACAATGGACGGAATGCCCGACGCCAGATCCCGGTACAGCGCGGTCCATTCCTGGTCGAGATCGTGTTCCCGCAGCAGCGGCTTCCAGATGACTCCCGTATCGAATCCGATGCGCGCAAGGGTTGCCGCGAGTTCATCGGCCTGAAGTCCCCTGGCCGCTTCCGGGGGTAATCCCGAACGATCGAAGACCCAGTCCTGATCCACGTCTTCACCGAGCTTCTGAAGGAACATGGCTGCGCTGGCTTCTCCGCAGAAATCCGGTTTCTGGAGAATGTGGGGAACCCCTTCGATGAGGACGGTTTCAAACGGCTCGTTGCCGGGCTGGGCGTTGGTGGAAAGGACGACGGTGAAAAACAGCAGCTGGATGACTCGTCTCACCATGTCCGTTGACTCCTTCATCTCCTGATGAAAGACACCGCAGACCCGGTATTTGTTCACAGACGTTCCAATGAAAATGTAACCACGAGCGTAAGTTGACGCACGCTCCCCGGAAGGAAGGTCGGCGCAGGATGGTGACCCGATTCAGTCGCACTGATTGTGGATGGCGCAGTCTGCCAGGCCGGCTGCGAATCCGTAGGCAGGGCTGTTGCTGTTGCCGTCGTCGTACGTGGACCAGGCCATGATGCCGCCGAATCGGGCGCCGTCGGCGGAGGCGCGGATGGATGCCACCTGCCCCCGGATGAGGCTGATGACATCGGCCAGCGCCCGGGGAGTGCCTGAGTTGTGGTCGGCAAAATGAATACTCGCTGTGTTCGCTCCCCAGTACCAGGCGGGAAATCCGGCGACAATTTTTACCGATGGAGGCACCTGCGCAGCGGCCAGCTCAAAACTGTAGGAGATGAATTCCGGGTCGTTCACATAGTAGTCGGCCTCGTTGAAGACGGTGTTGTATTCCTGCAGGAAGAGGTAGTCGAGCAGGCCCTGATCGATGGCGTCGTTGTAGTCTTCGGAGTATCCCGAGCTGACGATGAGCATGTCGTCGCCGGCATTGAAATTGAGCTGCGGCGCTGCCGTCAGCAGGATGTCCGGTCGCAGGATGCGCAGTCGGCTGCAGAGGGGCGCGATGGTAGTGGTGGAGACTTCGATGTCGAAATCCACACCGTCCAGGTCGTATTCGTCGAGGAGGTCCACCACGTTCTGCGCCGCCGCGTCGAGTCCTGCTGCATCCGTGGCCGGGGAATAGGTGTTGTTTGCCCCGCCGAAGGACACCAGCACCTTCACGTCCGGCCAGGCGGATTTTACAGCGGTGATATTGGCGCCGATATCGGCAGCCACCTGGGGATCCGTAGTGGACCAGGGAACCACGTCTGCCTCGGTGCCGTTCAAGCGCCCGAATGCGATGACCAGAACGTTGTATCCGGCGGCCGCGGCATCGGACATGCTGAAGGCCTCCAGGTCGGTCCAGTTGGGCCAGTAGCCCACCATCACGCCGTCCGCATCTCCGTCGGCGTCCGTGTCGGCATCGGTGTCGGCGTCGGTGTCGGCGTCCGTGTCGGTGTCGGCGTCGGTGTCGGTGTCTGTG
>JAKQNG010000025.1 GCA_029565915.1 Deltaproteobacteria bacterium | reverse complement strand
TTTTCGGGAATCGGATCGAACTGCCAGGAGAGGCCGAACTTGAACATCCAGGGTTCCTGGGCAGCCAGTTCGTGGACGGAGGGGGCATAGCCGGACAACCCGATTTCCACCCCTAGGTCGATGGCGAGATCTGCCAGAGGGGGCAGAATCCGGGCACCGACGTTCAGCCAGCCCCGCATCCCTTTTCCCCCCGCGTCCGACATGCAGGAATCGAAGCTGCCGGGAATCCGCGGACAGGTGAAGCCCTGCCGGTTGATGGGGATGTCCAGGTGGTATTCGAGGATGGGCGATACGTAGGGCAGCAGGGCGTCGAGTCCGATGCCGATGTGCAGCTGGTCGTTGCGGTCGATGCCCAGGGCCGTCCGCTCCACCGGGCTGAGGCAACCCTGGTATTCGATGAGCCCGTCGCCGTCCAGATCCGAACCGCAGCCGCCGGCATCCGCCTCGATGTCCTCGATGAGATGGTAGGAGTTGTCAAACAGGTAGCCGAGCATCAGGTGGGCCCGCAGGGGTGCCTTTTCGTTCAGGGCGGCGAAGTCAAAAGTGGCCAGGGCGTCAAATCCAACGCTGGTGCCCGAAAAATCCATGGCCGTGTTGCCGATGGAGTTCATGAACGTCAAGCCGAAATCGAGGCCCAGGGTGATGAGGTCGACCGGGGAGAAGAAGCCCTTCACGCCGAAGTCCATGTCGCCGATGGTCTGGAACAGCTCCGGATATTCCCGGTTGTTCCGGTTTGCCACGGCTTTGACCGCCGCGTGGAATTCCAGAAAGCGGAACGGCGTGACCCGCAGATTCAGGGCGCCGGCCATGTAGCTGTTCTCGTCGCCCAGCACCAGATAATCGGAATACTTGAAAAAACCGGTGAACAGACCGAGGCCGAAAGTGCCCGCCGGTCCGGAACCCGCCTCTTTGATATCCATGAGGCCGGTGGTGCCGTTCCACGAGGAGTGATGCCGCTTTGCACCCCATTCCCACTGGGGGCGCTTTGCCCGATCCGGATCGGAGACGCGCACGGGAGCAGTGGACACCGCCGGTTCCTCTTCTTCCGCCGCGGCAACGACGGTCGCGTCCGCGCTCAACTGCGCCTTTGTATCCGGGTCGATGTCCTCGTAGGTGCCGTCCACCACCACATCGCCGCCGCCCTCCGGTGCCGACGTCGCGTCCTCTGTTGCGTCCGCCGGTCCCGCCGCCTCTTCATCGTCATAGTCGACCATGCCGACGGATTCCTCGGCATAGCCGGAACCATCCTGGGCCGACGCAGCGCCTCCCCACAGACAGAGCGCCATCAACAGACCAGATACATGTTTTGAACTCATCATAAGCTCCTTTGTCCCGGACGCGATTCCGTTCATTCCGTTCTTAACATTTCCGTTTCGTGCTTTCCATAGACGATATGAAAGTCACTGGATTTTTCAATGGTTCCGGTCGATATTGCCGCGGTCATGACAAGCGAGGTGCCCGTGACTGATGCCAGCAATTCCGACGCCATCCAATCCGCCGTCTACTGGTTCATCCGACTGCTGATGAAACTGGAGCGGGAAAAAAACGGGCTGTCCCGATGGAATGCCTCGACGGCCGCCGGCTGGTCCGGTCCGGTCTGGGGAGACATGGAGCTGGACGCCCGCACCATTCATCCGGATCAGTGGCGCACCATCTGCGGCGTGCTGCAGATCGACGACGCGCGGCTGGCGCGGCGGCTCAACACATTCATTGAAAAGTTTCCTGCGCTGTGGCTCCGACGCCATCCCGACGGCCGCCTGGAAGTGTTCGACCGGGACATCACCACACCCCAACTCCTCAAGGACGGCGACGTGCACTCCCTGGACCTCAACGAAAACCGGCCGGTCCTCTTCGCGACCCTCTCCAACTGGGCCGCGGACCGGCGTTCTTTTCTGGAAGTGGCAACCAACGGCGGCTTCACGGAATCCCGACCGGGCGTGGCGCCCAACCCCATCATGCCGGGGCTCCGCGGGGAAGAAAAAGTGCAGCACCAGCGGGCCCGCCTCTGCCACATGATGGCCGAACGAATCTCCGACGACAAGCTGGACCTGCTGGAGCGGGTCCTTGACAAGTTTGCCACCCATTCAGGCACACGCCTCAAACAGGCCTACCGGCATTTCAGCCTGAGCCTCCGCCAGGAATGACCGCCCCGCGAATCCCCTTCCGCCAGCCCGCATTCCTGTTCTGGACCGCCGTCTCCGCCCTGGTCGCCGGCCTCAGCATGTTCCATTCCCTGACCGGCGTGACGGGCTGGGAATTCTCGTTTGCGATGTCCGTCATCGCCGGCGTTTCCAGCGGTCACCTGGCCGCCCTGCGACCTTCCCTGATCCGCGCGCAGAAGGCACCATTTCCCGGTGCGCAGTCCGCCGCCCTGCGACTCTTCGCCTCCGCGGCCGCCGTTTCGCTGCTGCCCCTCGTCCTTCCCGTTGTGCTGATTTCGCTGAATGCCCTGCGGATGCCTCCCTGCAACAACACGGATGGCGCCCTCTTCTTTCTGCTGTTGCCCGTTGTCTCCTCCCTGGCGGCCACTGCGGCCGGCCTGCTCTGCGGACTGCTGCTGCCCGGCGCGGTTCTCCCGGTGGTGCTGTGGTTCATGCTGGTGTCGGCGTCCTTTGTCCTCTCCCTGCGGGAAGTCTGGACGACGCCCGCCGTGTTCACCTTCAACCACTTTTTTGGATTCCACCCCGGTGTCCTCTACGACACCGTCATCGGCATCCGCCCTGCCCTTCTCACTTTCCGCCTGTCCACCCTCGCGATCATCGCCGCCTGCCTGCTGTGCATGGATTCATTCCTGGACCCGGCCACCCTGCGCCTGACCCTGCGGAAACAGGCATTTGCGCGTTCCCGGCTGATAGCCGCCGCGGCCCTTGCCGCCGTCATCGCCGCGTTCCAGGTGTATGCCGTTCCCCTGGGCCATGCGTCCAGCGACGCCCGACTGCAGCAGCTCCTGTCAAAAAAGATCACGACCGGCAACCTGACCCTGTTTATCGAACCGGGAACCCCGCAGCAAAGGGCGATGGCGCTTTGCGAAGATCTGCTCTTCAGCCTGCACCGGGTGGAAACCGCCCTCGGTGTGTCCGCCGGCCCTCTGCGGGTTTACGTATTCGCAAACGCCAGGCAGAAGCAGCGCGCCATGGGGGCGACGGTGTCCATGGTCAAGCCATGGCGGAACGAGGCGTACATCGTCTGGAACGGACCTGGCGATTCCACCGCGCGCCACGAGCTGGCTCATCTGGCGGCGGCCTCCATCGCCGGTGGACCGCTGGGACTGGCCGGTCGCGGGGGCGGGCTGATTCCCGATCCGGGGCTCATCGAAGGTCTCGCTACGGCCCTCGAAGGTCCCGGCGGCCATCTGGAACTGCATGCATCTGCCCGGGCCATGAAGGACCTCGGCATCCTGCCCGCCATCAATGCCCTGTCCGGCCCCGGATTCCTGACCCTCCATTCGGGCGCGGCCTACACGGCGGCGGGGTCCTTCTGGGCGTTCGTGATGCATACCCGGGGCGCCCGGGCCATGCGCCGGATCTACGGAGGAGAGGGCATCCGCCGGGTTACTGGCCGCTCTCCCGAAGAACTGGAGAAGGACTGGCACCGCTTTCTCGACGGCGTGCACCTCTCCGATCCGGATCGGCGATTCGCGGCGTTTCTGTATGATCGGCCGTCCATCGTGGCTACCCGCTGTGTCCACGAAGTCTCCCGGCTCCACGGTGAAGCGGCGGATGCCCTGGAAGGAGGACGTTGCGAAGACAGTCTGACACTCCTCGACGAGGCCTTCCGCAAATCGGGCAGATCCACGGCTGCGGGGATGCGTCGGTTCAACGGCCTGATCCGCTGCGGCGATCCCCGGGCAACGGACGCGGGACGGCAACTGATGGCCGACCATCCGGGAGTCCGCACCGTGGCGATCCGGGAAGCACTGGCGGATGCGCGGCTGGCCGCGGGGGATGCACCGGACCCGGCAGAATACGAAGACCTTTATCGGGTGGCCGTGTCGGATGATGACCGTCGGCGACTTCACGTCAAGGCGGCGCTGCTGCGCATGGGCGATGCCCCGGCCCGGGCGGCAGCCGATGCCCTGTCGGTGGTTCCTGCACCGGGGCGTTCTGCGGATGGGGTGCTTTTATCCATCGCGCGATTTCACGCCCGCCATCCCGACGAGCCCCTCGCGGCCTACCTGCTGGCCCGGCAGCACCTGCGGGTGGATGACGCCGGACCGGCTGCGGAACTCCTCACCTCTGCCTTCGAACACGGACTGACCGACGAAGCGCCGGAGCTCGTCGCGGAAGCCCGCTTCATGGCCGGCCGGGCCTTCTACCTGCTGGGGCGCTTCGACGAAGCGGAACGGTGGTTTTCCCTGAACCGGACGGCGGGTGGTTCCTCCGGACAGGCGGCGCTGGCCGAAGACTGGATGGCCCGCATCCGATGGAAAAAAGCCCGATCCCGTTGAACCGGCGCCGGGCTGCGCTGGTGGCGCACTTCCCCGGAGAGGTGGTCAGAACCGATCCCAGCCGAGTCCGATCATGGGGGAGACGGTCACGAGTTCGCCGCCGAAGAACATCACGTGGAATTCCAGACCGAAGCTGAAGCAGCTGCGGCGCTCGTCGGTCTTGGAGCCGAACGCCAGGCCTGCACGGGCCGCAATATCAAACGTCGGTCCCTTGTATGCGGCGGCCGACGTGGAGGTGCTCGTGACGCTGGCACCGGCAGCCCTGCCGGCCATGATACCGGGTCCGATACCGACAAAAATCATGTCCAGGAAATCAAACTCCACCATCACATCCGTACCGGCAAACAGAAGCGCTCCAGCGGATGCGCTGTCATCGTCCACGTTCACACCGGCACCGAACCCGGCGATGGGCTGGGCGTACACACCGATCATATCGGTGATCTGGGCACCGAGGCGGATGTTCACACCACCGGCACCACCCCTGATGCCGCCGAGCACCGGACCGCCGAATGCCCACACCCCCACGCGGAAACGGGGCAGGTATTCGCTCTTCGCGTCCGCCGGTTTCACCTCGTCGGCGGGTCCGGCTGCGGTGGCAGCGGGTGCTGCATCCGCCGTCCCGTCGGCTTCGGCGGCCGCATCGGCCCCTTCATCTTCCGCCATCGCCGGCACAGAAAAAACCAACGCCAGTCCCAGCAGGGCCATCAACACTGAAATTCTTTGAATACGCATCGTTACTCCTTGGGTGGGAAGATTGTGATTCAAATATTGGCCAGCACAATCCCACTGTCAAATTACAAAACAATCGAACAAGAATCAGATATCCGATGGAAGCGGGGGCAGGCGCGCTGAACGGAAGCCGACCTACTGGAAATTCATCACCGCCCACACGGAGCCGGAGGTGGTCACATAAAAACCGCAGGCCACCCGGGAGTATGAGGTGCTGGTCATGTTGATGTAGTGGCCGTGTTCCGAATAAGGTTCCCCGGGCCCTTCCGCCCACATCATGTCGATGCAGCCGCCCACCACGGACGATACGCTGTCCCAGCCCGGACACTCGTTCTGGGCCGATTCACCGCATTCCGGAAAGGCACCGTGGGGTGTACCGGTGGCCGCATCCTGCGCCGCCTCATGGTCCGCGCAGTCTTCCCCGTCGGTCCAGCGGTCCAGGGGCGGCAGGTCGATGGAGTCCCGCAGCTCGTTGATCCGATCGACGCACTGCTGCCGTTCTTCCTCAAACGGCGCCGGATCGTCGCAGGCGGCAACGGAAAGCCCCAGCCAGATGCAGCTCAGAAATCGATTTGTAAAACGCATGGTCATTCCTCCCGAAAACGCACCACCAGGCAGGCGGCAGATTCTTCTGCAATCAATTGCACATCGTCCCCGCGGCAGGCGGGCACCATCAGCGTGTCACCCCGGGGCAGTCTGCGTCGTTCATCTCCGGCCCGCAACGCAAAGGCGCCGGCGATCCCCATGACCACCACGGGGCCTTTTTCCGAAATCCGGACCGTATTGCCGCCCTGCAGAACGAGGTACTCCATTTCGAAATCGTCACACTGCACGCCCGGGCGCCCCGACCGCGGGACCTTCATGGGCGGCCGGCCCCATTCGTTAAAGTGAATGGCCTGCATCGCCTGTTCCACGTGCAGTGGACGCGGCCGTCCGTCCAGTCCCGGCCGGTTCCAGTCAAACACCCGGTACGTGGTGGCGGAGGTCTGTTGCACCTCGGCCAGAACAATTCCCGCTCCGATGGCGTGTACGGTCCCCGCGGGCAGAAAAATGAAGTCGCCCGGTGCAACGTCCACCCGGTGCAGCAGGGGTTCCACGTTTCCTTCATCAATGGCCCGGGCAAAGGAGGCCGCCGTACCCCCCTGCCGCAGTCCCGCGTACAGGAAGGCACCGGGGGCACAGTCGATGATGAACCAGGCCTCGGTCTTGGGCCGCGCATCCGCCCCCAGCCGGAGGCAGGCATCCCGGTCCGGATGGACCTGCACCGAAAGGGTGTCCCGGGCGTCGATGAACTTGAACAGGAGGGGAAACCGGCCGTCCAGCGGGGATACGGCGCCGAGCAGATCCGCGCCGTGGCGGAGGACAAGCTGCGACAGAGTCGTGCCCGCCAGTGGTCCGTCGGCAACGGGGGAGTCAAACTCCGGCAGGTCGCAGATCTCCCACGATTCGCCGAACGGTCCGTCATCGGGCAGTTCCCGGCCCAGCAGGGAGGCAAAGGCGCGACCTCCCCAGACCACGCTGACGTGCCTTGGAACGAATGAGAGAATCGGCAGCATGATCGTCGTCAACTCCTTCCAACGCGCGGTCTTTTACGCTAGTGTCCCTGAGACTTCGAAACACATATCCCATGAGCAGCAGCGGCGCAACACGATGGTTATTCCGGTCCGTTCCCACGGCAGCTCTCCTGCTCGCAACCGCGGCCTGCGCCTCCCCGGACTATTTCGTGGCGTGCACGGAAGACCACGACAGCGCGAACCTGCCGACACTGGACACGGAAGTCCTCGCGGCCTTCGATCCGGATGCTTCCGCGGACGGCGAACGCAACCGCCTGTGCGGCGCCCGGCAGGACGACGTGCTGGACAATCGCTTTTCCCCGTATCTGGGCGGCGCGGATGCCGTCGACCTGATCGTGGAGCACTTTTCCAACCTGCGCTGCCCCCACTGCGCGGATTTCGCAGCGTATTCCCGGGCCCTGTGGCAGGACAATCCGGACATCGCCGCACGAGTGCGCATCTACTTTCACCACCTGCCATCCCCGGGCAACGAGCCGTTTCACGCAGCGGCCATCGCCGCCGGCAACCAGGGAATGGCGCGCTTTTTCGACATGCACGATTTCATCTATTCGCGCATCCAGGTGCCCCTCCTGTTTCAGGACGTGCGGGATTATGCGCAGAGCGACATGGGCCTGGACATGGCGGCGTTTGACGAAGCGACATCGGGCGGCAACGCGCAAGGAGATGCCACCTGGGCGCTGATCAACCGGGATCTGGCCGCCGCGGACAGTGCCTGCGCCACCTCGACGCCGTCCGTTTACGTCTGCGGTCGCCTGCTGTACGATTGGCGCGATCTGGAAGCCGTCATCCGGCAATACCTGGACAAGTGAGGCCGATGATTCTCACCCTGCAACACCTGACCGGCGAAAAAAAAGGGTCCGCGGACACCCGCACCGGCATCCTGTTCAATCTGGGTGCAAAGCCCGACAACGATGTGGTCTTTTCCGGATTTCCCGGCCATGTGGCCGGATATCACGCCCAGATCAGGGAGAGCGACGGTGCGGTGATCCTGCAGGACATGGGTTCCGCCGGTGGCACGTTCTGCAACGGTGAACGGATGACCCGCACGACGATCCAGCCCGGCGACCGGGTGCGGCTCGGCGATGCCGGTCCCGAATTTGTCGCGATTTTCGACCCGGCCACCGTGGGGCGCACTGCCGCCGATGGACAGAAACTCTACGGCCAGCGCACGGTGGGACTGATGATCGCCCAGGCACTGCGCTCCGCGGGGGTATTGAAAACCGGCGTATCCCGCTCGACGGCCTATTTCGAGGCCGTGCTCGAAAAGAAACTCCGCATCACCGCGCGCCGCTGGCGGATGGTCCTGCTGATCGCCCTTCCCCTCGTAGCACTCCTCGCCGTTGCCATCTCGGTCATCGCCGTACACATGGAACCGGCGGTCGTTCCCGTATCCGCCCAATCCGGCGCTGGCAGCCCGGTGGCGGCGCAGCATCGCGCCAACGTGTTTCTGCTGGTGGGCCTGCCTTCCGGCGCACCCGACGACAGCGACGACTGGACCGGATTCTGCACGGCATTCGCCATCAGCGCGAACCTGCTGGCGACCAACGCCCATTGCGCTGTCGAGGCCGGTAAAAAATACCGCCGCGTGCTGGCCCTCATGAACGAGAACCCCGAGGGACGCTACGAAGTGGTCCGGCAGATGATCCATCCGGACTACCAACCGGACGGCCTCTTTCCGGATGTGGCCCTGCTGCAGATCCGGGGAACCCTGCGGCGCTTTGTCAAAATGGCGGATCGGCGTGCCCTGGAAGCGGTTGCCGCCGGCACCACCGTGTTCATGTACGGTTTTCCAGGAACACTGGCGAATCCGGCCGAACCGGTGGCCACCTTCACCAGAGGCGAAATCGGCCGCGTCACCACCCTTTCCTTCGGGGTTGGCGACTTCCGGGACAATGTGCTGCTGCAGCATTCCGCCGTGACCAGCCGGGGCACTTCCGGCAGTCCCCTGTTCGACGAAAACGGGCTGGTCATCGGCATCAACGCGGGCGGATACGAGGCCGCTGGCGCGCCTCAGGCGGGATACAACTACGCCATGCGCATCGACCTGCTGGCCGGCCTGATCCGGGATATCGCAAAGGACCCGGAATGAACCGGCTGCTCTCGGCCTGGCTGTGGGTACTGCCACTGGTCATCCACGTCGCCTACCTGCTGGCCACCGTGCCCCACCTGCCCAACCACATCGGCGACGCGCAGTCATTCGCGGGAAATGTGCCGTCGTTCCTGCTGCAGTGGGCCGGCACAATTCTGTTTGCCAACGCGGCACTGGTCATTGTGAAGTTCCGCCTGCCGTCCCTGTCTGACCGGCAGCTGGCGGTCCCCGGTCGGGACTACTGGCTGCAGACCCCCGAACGGCGTACCGAGCTGCTGTCCCGGCTCCGGGGACTGATCGAAACCTGCCTGTGCCTGTTCAACGTATTCCTGCTGGCCATCTACCAGCGCGTGTACCAGACCAATGCTGTCGATCCGGTTTTGCGGATGCCGGACCAGTTGCTGATGGCCGGCTTTGTCGCCCTTCCCCTGATGGTCATGGGTGTCACCATCGCCATGTCCATGATTTCGTTGAAAAAAGACGCCAGGGACTGATCGATCCGACCTTTTATACGGCCATTCCCCAGAATCCCGTTGAGCAGAGCCCTCCGGTTCGGGTAGAATCAAAAATGTACATGGTTTTGACAATTTTTCCACAGGAGTTACCCGATGAAACAGACCTTCATTCCATTGATGGCCGCCATGATTTTTTCTTTCTCCTGCACCGAAGAATCGGACACGCCGCCGGGGGGCGATGCCGATGCGGACACGGACAGCGATGGGGACACGGATTCTGACGCCGACAGCGACGCGGATAACCCCTACGCGGGCTATGAAGACTATGAACCGGTGGAAATCCTCAACGGTAACATCATTGATGATTTCGAAGACGGCGACGGTTCGATTGTCGTGCAGCAGGGTCGCTCAGGCTACTGGTTCACCTACAACGACGGCAACGGCACCCAGACCCCTTCCGGCGATTTCCTTCCGCAGAGCGGCGGCCCTTCCGGCAGTTCCTTCTGTGGCCACACCGCGGGCAGCGGCTTTACCGAATGGGGTGCCACCCTGGCGGTGGAAATCAGCGGCGCCGCAGTCAACTGCAGCACCGGCGGGGCGGGCTATGACGCCTCCGTTTTTGACGGCATCGCCTTTGACGCCGTCGGCAACGTGCCCATCATGGTGGGCATCTCCATTGCCGCTACCACGACTGTCGAAAACGGCGGCATCTGCACCGCCGACTGCGAAAACACGCACTTCCACGTCGTCTACCCTCAGAGCCGTGCGGCCTGGCGCCAGTACCAGGTCCGCTTTGACGAGCTGATCCAGGGTAGCTGGGGTACTCCGGTGGCCTTTGATCCGTCGCAGATCATGGCCATCCAGTTCAGCACCGCCGCCGGCCTCGAATTCGATTTCTCCGTGGACAACGTGGCCTTCTTCGGACCGGACGGTGTCACCAACGAATCTCTTTACGGCGACAACACGGGACCGTCCACGCGAACGGTGCGCGCGGGCGCCCGGGCATCCACCTACGGCGTGGATCCCTTCCCCTCCGCAGCGGAATGGGGCACCATCGCAGACACCATGGCTGGATACGTGAACGGCTCCCGCCCCGCGGTGATCTGGATTGTCTGCAATGCCTGGACAACCGGCTGCGGCCGCACCAGCGACAACGACACCTATCTCGACTACTTTGACACCAACGGCATCGACGTGATCCTGCAGGTGGAACCGGGCACCGAAAGCGTTCCCGCGCTGATTGACGAAATGCTGACCGCCTACAGCTCCCACCCCTGCGTCATCGGCTTCGGCGTGGACGTGGAATTCCTCGGCGCCGATCACGATCTGGGTGTGGCCGTGGACGACGAAACCGCGCAGGCCTGGCTGGAACAGGTCCGCTCATACGATCCGGACTACATTCTCATGCTGAAGCACTTCAATCCGTATCTGATGCCCCCGTGCACGAAAGACGGCATGCTGTTCGTCGACGATACGCAGGATCACACGGAAGCGGAAATCATGTCGGACTACGCGGCATGGGCATCCATGCTGGCGCCCGCGGACGTGGGATTCCAGATCGGCTATCCGGCGGACGAAAGCTGGTGGTCCACCTACGACAACCCGCCCCGGGATCTGGCGCAGCAGCTTGTGGCGGACCACGCCAACACCGCGGCCGTCTTCTGGGTGGATTTCACCCTCGACAGCGTCTTCACCTGGTAATGCCTGACCGGAATCGCTGGGAGTGATGTTTTTCAGGGGCGGATCATTTTTTTGGCACAATTTCCGCCAAACGGCCGAAATACACATCGAGGAGGTGTCCCATGGGTATGCGTCCACGATGGATCCGTTCCGACCACGTCATTGCCAGCACGCAGCGCACCGTTGATCGCCAGTTTCTCTTCCGGCCCGACCCCCGCGTCTGCAACCTCATCGGCGCATCCGCCATCCGCGCCGGCGAAAAGAATCCGGTCAACATCTACTGGCTCGAATTCAACATCAACCACGAGCAGAACGGCATCGCGCCCATC
>JAKQNG010000009.1 GCA_029565915.1 Deltaproteobacteria bacterium | reverse complement strand
CTCCATTGCGCAGATGGGCGCGGCAACCCTTGCCGTGGCAAGGGAAACCGGCGGCACCGGGGTGCTCCTCGGTCGGGTGCTGCGACGGCTGTTTCCGCCCCGGTTCGATGGTCGGGAGCTGCGGCGGTGCCTGTTGCGGATGGGATATCAGTCCCTGTCCATCATGGTGGCCACCGCATTCGTGGTGGGCGTCATTCTGGTCATTCAGGCGTTCGTGTTTGTCGATCGATACGGCATGCGCTCCCAGCTGGGCTACGGCGCGGGTTTTGTCACCATCCGGGAGCTGGGGCCCGTGCTGCTGGCCCTCATGTTCTCGGGCCGCGTGGGCGCCTACACCGCCGCGGAGCTGGGCACCATGACGGTCACCGATCAGGTGGACGGCCTGCGCTGCCTCGCCATCGATCCGATTTCCTATCTGGTGGTGCCCCGGTTCATTGCCATGGTCGTTTCCCTCATGGCGTTGACGGTCATCGGCAATGCCGTGGCCCTGGTGTCCGCCTCCATCATGGGCGACATCATCATGGAAGTGGATCAGCACACATTCTGGACCAGCCTGTTTGTGATGATCGGCCCTTCGGACGTGTTTCTCTCCGTCATCAAATCGGCGTTGTTTGGCGCCATCATCGCGGTGAACAGCTGCTATTTCGGCCTGTCCACCACCGGCGGCGCACCGGGCGTCGGCGTGTCCGTCAACCGCACCGTGGTTTCTTCCGCAGTGGCCGTTTTCGTGGTAGATTTCTTCTCCACCTTCGTGCTGGGGTGAGAAGGAGTTGATCGGAAAATATGCTGGAAAGAAAGCGAGTAGTTCGGCAACACACAGAATCCGTTGATGTACTGTTCGTCAACCCGCCTTCGCCGGATGGTCTGGTGTACATCCGAGACATCAACAGACACGGACGGTCTTCCTGGGAAAGGATGATCTGGCCTCAGACCAGTCTTGCTTACCTGGCTGCGGTAGCAGAGAAGGAAGGCCTTACAGTGGATATTGTCGATTGTATTGCCGAGGAAATCGGTTGGAATGAGTATCGAAGACTGCTGGGTGTGCTGAAACCGTCATTCATCGTCGGCAATGTTATTTCGGTGACGTTCGGCAATGATGTATCTGCGTTGCGCGCCGCGAAGGACCTGTCCGGTGCGATCACGATTGGAATGGGACCGCATCTGACAAACGAACCAGCCCGATCACTGCGGGAAATCAACGGTCTGGATTTCATTATCTGTCATGAGGCGGAAGGTACCCTGGCGGAACTGCTCGCACTCTATCGGAAGAATCCAGAACCATCGGTTGCCCGGTTGTCCGGAATCAGAGGAATCGCATTTATTCCAGGTCGGATCGGCCTTCGCGCCGAAGATGATGTGGTGATAACGGAGCAACGACCATTCATCCAGGATCTCGACACGCTTCCCCGGCCCCGTCATGATCTGCTCGCGCTGGATCGCTACTGGGCACCATTTCTGGGGAACTACACCTTTGTCGAAGCCGCACGAGGTTGTGCCTATCGGTGCGTGTTCTGTCGACAGGCGGTCATGTGGCAATGGAAAGTGAGATCACGAAACGGCCAGAAACTGGCCGAAGAAGCGTTGTATGTGCATTCACTTGGCGTGGATAACATTTTGTTTCATGCAGATACATTTACGCTGGACACACGGATGGTTGAAGAGCTTTGTGACAGCCTGATAGAAAAGGGGTCACCATTCCGGTGGGCATGCAACAGCCATGTCAAACCATTGTTGAAGCATCCTGAATTGCTGCAGAGGATGAAGCGGGCTGGTTGCTGGATGATTGCCGTTGGAATTGAATCGGCGGACAACCAGGTGCTGAAAAATATCAAGAAACAGATCACTGCCGAAGAGGCGAAGACTGTCATCAGCATGATCGACTCTGCCGGTATTGAGGCATGGGGATACTTCGTGCTGGGCCTGCCGGGTGACACTCGTCAGACGATGCGTAAGACCGTACGGTTTGCCATGAAGCTTCCATTGAAGATGGCAAAATTTGACATCGGCGCGCCTTATCCGGGAACGGAATTCTATGACTATTGCAGGCGAAATGACTATCTTCGCGTGAATCAGTATGAACAATTCGATCAGAATGCTTCTGCTGTTGTGGAGTATCCCCATCTCTCGCGGCGTGAAATTAAAAGGACCGTCTGGTTGGCCAACCTGCTGTTTCTGCTTCAGCCGCGCATTCTCCGGCGGATCTTCAGTGAAATGAGAGATTTCCGATATCTGGAATCCGTTATTCGGATTGTCAATGACCAGACCAGGCTCATGTCGGACGGGACATTGTCACGACGGTTCATGAAGCTGTTTTCCGGTCAGCGGGAGGTTTCTTGACTACCAGTTCACATGAGTATCTCAGGCAGCAGATTGAGATGCACAAAGGATTGTCGACTGTTTATGCAGAGAAAAGATACAAACCTGCATATTCCCGCGTTTTTCAGACCATGTGGAATTCTGCCATCTGTGATCTCGCGGGAATCCCGGGCAACAGCCGGGTGCTCGACTACGGATGCGGCACCGGAATACTTTTCCCGGAACTGGAGAAACGCGACTACCGGGCCATCGGAATCGATCTCAGCATGGCAATGTTGCAAGGGCGAACGGAACCTACCAGTGTTACCAGTATCTGTGCAGATGGGACCAATACCCCATTCGCGGATGGACAATTTGATGCAGTTTTCTGTCGAGGTTCCATCCATCATCTGCCGGACATCAGAAAAGCGTTTGCCGAGATACACCGCGTGCTGAAAACAGGAGGAGTACTGGTATTTTCCGAGCCTTCCAATGACTCCATCTTGAATCGACTGGCGCGAAAAGTGATGTATCGTGCCAGTCGGGAGTTTCACGAAGAAGATGAAGGTTTCCGCCGACGGGAGATCACTCCGCTGCTGGAGGAGCTTGGATTCACGATTGAGGTTTCTCGTGGCTTCGGCTTCATGGCATATACATTTGCCGGCTTCCCGGACAAACTGCCGCTGCTGAAATATGTACCGGGCAACTGCACCATTACCCGATGGCTGATGAAGTTGGATGCTGTTCTGGAACATAGTCCATTGGTCGCGGATATGGCCCTGCACTGGCAACTTCGGGGAAGAAAAAGATGAACGAGATGTCTGAGACCGTGAATGCGGATTTCTGGAAAAACAGGCGAGTTTGGGTGGTATGGATCGGAATATTCATCGCTTCGCTGACCTGGCGGCTGTTCCTGATTGGGAAATATCCGATCGTTTACTCATTTGATGCATTCATCCGGATATGGGATGCAGATGAACTGTTTGTCAGGCACTGGCTGCCGCTTCCACATCTTCCGATTATGTTTGCCCATGCAGCAGGTCTGGGATTGAAGACACTTCGGTACTTTTTTGCATTTTTTTCCGCCGCATCGATTGTCACTATCGGGATTGCGATTTCCCGGATTTACCGGACACATCTACTGGGCGTGACAGGGGCGCTGTTGATTGGTTCGCTCGGCAACTACATTGTCTGGAGTGTCGTTCCCTATCAGGAAGGTCTGATGTTCACGTTTCTGGGACTGTTTCTGATGTTCAGTCCATACGTACACGACAACCTGCCGGATCGATTCTACTGGACCGCCGGGATATTCCTGATGATGGCCTCGCTCTGCCGGTATGAAGTGTGGATTCTGACAGTAATCATCCTGATCCGTTTTCTGTATACGCGACGGTTCCGGATAGTCCTGTCGCTGTTGCCTGGACTGATTATTCCGGTGATTTGGGTTGTTATCTACCAGTTCGTGGATGTGCATACCGGCCCTCCTCGATCCGAACACGCATTGGAACCAATTAATCTGGCGACGTTATCGGATCCGGGCACTATTGTGAAGCTGTCCAGTGGAGTTCTGGTCCGGGCGTTCAGCGAAATGGTTGAAGACCTCGGCTGGATCGGAGCCCTGATTCTTCCTGTCGGCATTCTGTTTTCATTGCGGAACAGTTGCCGATGGGGGAGAGAACTGGTGATTTTCTGGGCAGCACTGGCAGGTCTCGTCTTTGTGCGGGGTATCAACAGCCATGGAGTGCTTACCATGCGGATGTTTGTTCCGCTGAACGTTATAGCAGTCATTCTTTCAACAGAATTTTTCTACGCAGCAGGTGGATATCTTCGGCACAGAAGTTTTATTCTGCGTGAGTTTTTGCCTGCAATGGCGGTAGTTGCCGTCTGCACAGCGTGGTTGATGAGGGGCTACTATCTCGTGGGGCAGTACTCATATGCGTATGTCCACGAAGCGATTGCAGCCAGGCTTCTGGAATCGGTTCCAGAAGGAGAAAAAGTGATCATTGAAACCCGGCCGATAAGTAATGTCTGGGGGGAAAAAAGTCTCGGGGCAATTTTTGCGCAATCATTCGGAATACTCGACCATAGAGACCGCAGATGGATTTACGAATGGAACCGAGATGCGGAACAGGCTCGATATATCCTGGCATGGAACAAGGATATGAATCGATATCTGCTGTTCAGGAAAAGTCGCGGGAAGGTGGACATTGTGCAACCGTCAGGAGGTGTAAATGACTGAAACAGATTACCGCGCCGTACAGGCGCTCACGGTCGTTGTACCTGCATACAACGAAGAAGGTGCAGTGATCAATACGGTCAGCGAGTTGAAGCGACATCTGGGCGATGCCGGGCTCGACTATCGGATCATTGTTGTTGATGATTGTTCGACAGATCGGACATCGGCATTGCTTTCGGAAGTTATTGACAATCAAACCTCTGTAATCCGTCACGGCAGGAATCGTGGTTATGGTGCCTCTCTGAAAACCGGGATTCGTGCGGCGGAGACACCATTGGTTGTGATTACAGATGCAGATGGCACCTATCCCAATCACAGAATTCCCGAACTGGCACTCAGGTTGGGAAACAGGGACATGATTGTTGGTTCACGGACCGGCCAAACAGTGAAAATCCCATTGATCCGCCGGCCGGCGAAATGGCTTATCGGCGCTCTGGCAAACTACCTTACCCGCACCAGAATACCGGACATCAATTCAGGGTTGAGAGTGTTCAGGCGCGAAGTGTTGATGAACTATCTCAGTATACTGCCAGACGGTTTTTCATTCACCACTACCATCACTCTTGCGATGCTGACCTGTGGTCACGAGTTTGAGTATGTACCAATCAACTATGCAGCGCGGATTGGAAAATCAAAGATACGACCCATTCGGGACACTTTGAATTTCATCCAATTGATTATCCGAACCGTGCTGCTTTTTGCACCACTGAAGATTTTTCTCCCCCTTGCATCGTTGCTTTTTTTCTCGAGCATCGGTGTATTCATCTATTCCGTTTTCTGGCTTCCCAGGGTTCTGGATACAACAGTCATGTTGTTGATTGTTGGCGCTCTTCAGATACTCAGTATCGGCCTTATCGCCGACATGGTGAACCGGCGACTGAGCCGGTAGTCATCTGGGGGCTATCGGGTTTTATAAATCGGGTTGGCAAAAAAAACGGCGGCACCCATCATGCCGGTTCCGATATAGAAGACAGACAACACCAGTGTTGAATAGCTGATTGCCATTGCAGTGCTCAATCCCATTGAAACAAAGCAGATGATGAAAACAGCATCCCTCGTGCCGATTCCAGCAACTGAAACAGGAACCAGAGACAACAGTTGAGCCAGTCCAAGTGCGCTGACAATTCCAACGACAGCAGTCTGAATGTGCAGAGAAATTGCCAGGATCACACCAGCACTCAGAAACAGGCAATATGACACGAATGTGAGGAAGATGGGCGGTATGAGCGCCGTGCCCAGAAGGTAACCGATGGTATCGAAAAAGCTCTCCATCTTGCTGACCAGATCGGGTTTCTGCAGGGAAACAGGAGTCTTCAGAATGAAGTAACGCAGAACTTTCCTGCCGATTCGTGGATTGCCAATGACAATTGGCGACACGAATATCAGCACTGTAACTACAATGAAAAACGCTGAGAGTCGTTCGGCAAACTGGAAGTAGTAGCAGGCAAAGATGCCGACCATTGCCAGCGCATACAGGTCCAGAATTCGATCCATTACAACCGTCGCAAGGATGATACTGCCATCGGCTTTGAATTCTTCCTTTGCATAGACCGCGCGTGCCAGCTCACCCAATCTACCTGGGGTCGCAATCCCAAGAAATATTCCGGACAGGTATAATTGAAGTGCTGTAGCATAACGCGAATTGATATCGAGAATCCGCATCATCAGGTGCCAACGAATTGCTTTTACCGCAATAGCGACAAAGGTGATTCCCAAAGCCGCACCCACCAGAGCAAGATTGCAGGATCTCAATTGTTGGCCAACGGACGCCAGATCCACCTTCCACAGGATGATGCCGAGCGCGATCAATCCGAGTAGACGAAAATACTTAATCATTTAAATATGTTTCCTGTTCTGGTCAGCTTGTGAAGCATTTTATCCGCAGGCAAAATCTCTGACTATGCAGGAGTGTGGTATCATCTGTTCCCCGGGGCGGACGGGATACCTCATTACCGTCTGCTCCTGCACGGCAGGACTCCCGCGCCGCAGTCCCAGGTGTCGTTGAACAGCATTCTGTGATCCCACCGGAGCGTTCCGAAGGAATACCGGTGCGCGTTGTACCAGTCCCGGGTGGCCATGGCCCGCTCTTTCCATTCCGGCGGATCGACGAGAGGGTTCTGTTCAAGGGGATCCCGGTCCAGATCATACACCAGCCAGGAGCGCACGGACGGCAGGTAGACCAGCTTGGTCTGTCCTTCCACGTAACCGACGCACACATTGGAGTACCAGCACGAAAAATAGCGGCGGACCGGACGGGTTTCTTTTTTCAGAATTGTGCGGCCGTCGAAGCGCTGTGCGACAAACGGAATATCCACCGCGTCGAGGACGGACGGTGCCACGTCCATGAGCGACCGCACTTCGTCGACGACCTGTCGTTGAATGCGCCCGGGTGACCACATGACAAACGGGACATGCAGCCCTTCTTCCCAGAAGATGTTGTCGTGCTGATAGCCGCCGTGTTCCCCGAAGGCCTCGCCGTGGTCGCCCGCGGCAATGACCAGCAGGTCCTTTGCCTGCTGCTGAACAGCAAGCCCGTCCAGCAGTTGATTGAGGACGGTATCCAGATCCTTGACGAGGATGAGATACTTCGAGGGGAACGGCAGCTTCTGCGCGTCCGCCATGCCGTCCATCCGCAGGATGCGGTCGGGGAGGTCATACGTGTGGTGGGTGGATGAGGTGAGCACCGTGATGAAGAACGGCTGTTTCTGCTGGTCGGCCCACTGGAGGACCGGTTTCACGAGGCCCGCGTCATCGCCGGCGAGATAGCCCAGGGGCTGGATGGGAGGACGCAGGTCCTGGCGCGCTTCAAAGTGGTCGAAGCCCATGTTTTTCACCAATCGCGGTCGGTCTTCGAATCGACCGTCCGCGGACTGGAAGAACGCCGTGGCATAACCGTTCCGCTTCAGGATGTCGGGCAGGCAGTGCATGCCGTAGTTGTCCGCCGTTTCGAGAATCTGATGCTGGGTTGCCGGATAGCGGCCGCAGAGCATGGAGAAGACAGATTTCGTGGTGTGGGGCAGCACGCTGCGCATCCGGGTTGCCGTCAGTCCATCGGCAGCCAGTTGCGCGAGAATCGGTGTCTGCCGCTCCATGCCCGGTGCGAAGGATGTGGCCCGGTGGGCGGTTGCCTCCATCAGGAAGAGGACGATATTCGGACGCGTCGCCCCGCCCGGGGATTCCGACAGAGATCCGGGGGACGGGTCGGGTGCCTTCACAGGCGCCGGTTTCAGTGTGGGTTCGTTGTGCAGCTCCACGGCCATGGCGACAAAGACGTTGTCCGCAATCAGCCGCCAGCCGGCGCGGGCAGAGCTGCGCGACGTGTTCTGTTCAATTTTTCCCGCAACGCCGACGAGGAGGATGAGCAGAGGCACCGCCAGTCCGATGAGTGGTCGCTCCTGTGGAGGTCGTCCGTCCTTCTTCCATTTGAGTTGAAACAGGATGGGGAAGAAGGCGAGGAAACACAGGCCGATGATGAGCAGAAGAATGCCCGACAGCCCGAGGCCTTTTTGAAGAACCGGCTGGACTTCCGCCCAGCGACTGAGACCTACCCGGATGACCGACGCGCTGAGCTGGCCACCGGTTCCCCGCAACCAGAACAGGTTGCTGGTGGCAACAATGGCAAAAGGAATCATCAGCACGGTTGTCGCAACAGAGAACCATCGCCGGCGCAGAACGAACTCAGCCGTCCAGATCAGCAGGATGAATCCGCCGTAGAACAGCAGGTCGTCGGCGATGTACGCGAGAAACGCCATCTCCGAACGACCGGGAACCGCCTTTGTTTTTATCAGTTGATCGATATACCAGTCGATCTTTCCAAGATACGTGAACAGCAGCGAAAACATCAGGATGGAAAGGCTGTACCGTCGAAAGAAATCGATGACTGTCAGGTAGGTGGAAGCGGCGAATGCGCGTAATCTGGGTTGAATTTCCAATTGTTCACCGGCCGGGTTGCATTTTGATCACAGTCCGTTATCGTACTGGAAAATTGCATTCTGGCAAAAAGATTATCCCGATGCAGACAGCGAGCAGACCATGAAAAGCGACTTACTCATCTGTTCTTCCGTGCGCACGCCGATTGGGAATTTCAACGGTGGATTGAGCCCTGTGCCGGCGGTGCAGCTGGGCGGAGTGGTCATCCGCGCGGCGCTGGAGCGGGCCGGGGTGTCTGCCGCGGAGGTGGGGGAATGTTTCATGGGATGCGTGCTGACCGGCGGCCTGGGCCAGGCGCCGGCGAGACAGGCGTGGATGGCGGCGGGGGGAAACGACGGCGTTCCCTGTACGACGGTGGGAAAGGTGTGCGGCTCCAGCCTGCAGGCGACCGTTTTTGCGGGGAGAGGGCTGATGCTCGGCGAGTTTGACCTGGCGGTGGCCGGCGGCATGGAGAACATGAGTGCCGCCCCGTGGGCATTGCCCGCGGCGAAGAAGGGCGAGCCGCCGGACATGGGCAGTGACGCCATGGTGGCCATGATGGTGAAGGACGGGCTGTGGGATGTGTACAACGACAAACACATGGGGCTGATCTGCGATCGGCTGGCCGGGGAAGAAGGGGTCACCCGGGAGGCGCAGGACGCGTTTGCGGAGCGAAGCTACACCCGGGCCCTTGCGGCCATCCGCGACGGGCGGTTCGAGCGGGAAATCGTGCCCGTGCCGACGGACGGCGGTTTCGTTGCGGTGGATGAAGGGCCCTCCTTGTATCGCCCCGACAAGATGCGGCGCATCCGTCCGGCGTTTGACAAGGAGAACGGCACCATCACCGCGGCGAATGCCTCTTCCATCAACGACGGCGCGGCGGCGCTGGTGCTGGCCAATGAAGCGGGGGTGCGGCGGCTCGGATTGACGCCCCTGGCCCGGATTGTGGGATGGGGCAGCGGTGCCCTGCGGCCGGAGCGGTTTCCCGTGGCTCCGGTCATCGCGGTGCGCAATGCCCTGCGGATGGCGGGGCTGGAAGCGGCCGATATCGATTTCTGGGAAATCAACGAGGCGTTTGCGGCGGTGGTGCTGCTCATCATGCGGGAGCTCGGCATTGACGACGGGAAGGTCAACGTGTTCGGCGGTGCCGTGGCACTGGGCCACCCCATCGGCGCCACGGGGGCCCGGATCCTGACAACCCTGCTCAATGTGCTGCAGCATCACGGCGGGCGTTACGGCGTGGCCACCCTCTGCATCGGCGGCGGGGAAGGCAGCGCCATGGTCATCGAGAAGCTCTGACCGATGTCGACCCGGACCAGAATTCTCTACGCCGCAATCAGCCTGTCTGTTCTGGCTGTCCTTCTCAGTTCGTTGAAAAATGAGTTTGTCTGGGACGACAATGTGTTCATTGCGCAGAATCCTCACATCGGACAGGTGGATCGCATCGGTGTGGATCTGACGACCAGCTTCTGGCAGGGAGCACAGCAGTTTTCAGAACAGGCAGATTATTTCTGGCGGCCACTGACCACCTTCGTTATTCACATCAGTGCACTGGTCTTCGGTCCGTCGCCCACCGCCTTCCACGGCATCTCCCTCATCGTGGCCGCGTTGTCCGCGCTGCTGTTCGGCCTGCTCTGTGCGTCGGTCATCAACGGACCTTTCCGCATGGAAATTCCTCTGTTTGTTTCGCTGATATACCTGATTCACCCCCTGCATGTGGAAACACTGGCCATGGCCATGAATATTTCGGACAGTCTGGCCATGTCGTTTCTGCTGGGAGGTTGCCTTCTGGCGTTTCGATGGTTCCGCTCATCCCTGCGGTCATTGTACATGGTGCCCGGTCTGGTTCTGCTGTGTCTCGGTGCCTGCTTTTCCAAGGAAATCGGCGCAAGTTGCGTCGGAATTCCCGTGGTCACGGCGATCCTGCTGCATCAGGTTGACCCGGCGGCATCCGCGCGATCATTGAAATCACCGGTTCTATGGATCTGTCCATTCATTGCCGTGGCCATCTACGGCGCTCTGCGATGGCGGGTTCTCAGCGGCGTCCACGGACCGTTGAATTCGCCCCTGTTTTCGCCTTTGACCATACCGCTGGCATGGGGCGAAGCGCTATTTCAGGCGGTTGTCCCCGTTGCCGGCAGCGCGCATGTCTACATCGCGCCCTCGTCCGTCGGGTCCTGGATAAAGGCCGTCTGTCTCCTGACAGTGCTGGCAGCGGTTGTCGCCACGCAGGTTTTCCGACGCAGATGGTATCGGCTTCCGGCGTGGGGTCTGCTGGGCGGACTCCTGCTCCTCCTGCCGTCGCTGTTCATGGTGCCGCAGATCGAAGGATTCATCCGGCTTCCGGTCCGCTATCTCCACGTGGTGATGCCCGGTTTCCTGCTGGCGGTGATACCGCTGCTGGCGCAACGATGGTCACGCCTCTACCGGCTGGCTGCCGTTCTTCTCATTGTCGCGTGCAGTCTGCTGTCGTTCGTCCGCATCAGCAGCTGGAGAACCAATAACACCTCCGTTCTGGCCGAGTTCGATGCCCATCCGGAGCAGGCCGTGGAAGTCCTGGATGTGGCGAAAATCGCCCTGGCCGCGAATGACTACGACAAAGCGCGGACCTTCCTCCAACAGGCGTCGACAGCGGTGGACATCCAGTATCCACCCCATCGCGCACTGAGGTACTCACTGCAGGCGCGGATCGCCGCCTTCCAGGAGGGAGATCCGGACCGGGCCACCCGATTGATCAGACAGGCCATTTCTCTCCACGCCACCCATCTGCTGTATGTGCTCCAACTGGCCGCGTTCCGGTCCATGGCGGGACATCCCGGGCAATCGATCCAGGTTCTGCGCAAAGCTCTGCAGGCACCGTGGTTCAGTGAGTTTCAAAAAAATCGCATACGTGTCGAGCTGGCGCGTTATACAGCGGATAAGGGAGCCCGGTCGGCCGATTCCCCGGATGGTGTTCCATGACCGGCCTGAACAGCAGACAGGCAGTTTCCCGCGTGTCTTCCCGCGTTTCCGTCGAGACGCCCGAGCAGATCGATTTCACTTTTGAGACGGCGGGACTGGCGCCGCGACTGGCCGCATACCTCATCGATCTGTGCATCCGCGCGTTCGGCATCAGCATCGTTTCGCTGGTCGTGGTGCTGCTCACCGGCGGCGCGCCGTTCGGCATCGGTATCATCTCCGTGCTCCTGTTTCTGGTGGAGTGGGGCTACTTCACGCTGATTGAATGGCTCACCGGGGGTGTCACGCCCGGCAAGAAGGCCCTCCACCTGCGCGTGGTGCGCACCAACGGCGTCCGCCTCGATCTGTACCGCAGCGCCCTGCGGAACCTCCTGCGGGCCGCCGACGGTTTTCCGCCGATGGTTGCCATGTTTTCGCTGTTTCCCGTGCCGTCCTATGCACTGGGTATCCTGTCGATGTTTGTGCTGAACGGGCGACGCATCGGAGACTTCGTGGCGGACACCATGGTGGTGGTGGATGAACGGCCCCGAATTGACCGCCTTCCGGACATGCCGGCGCCCCTGCCCCTGTCACCTGCGCAGCTGGCCCTTCTGAAACTGTCGGCAAGGGAGCTGGCTGCTGTGGACGCGTTCTTCCGGCGCAGGCATCATTTCAGCGCCGACCGCGTGGAGGAACTGGCGAAAATTCTGGCCGAACCCCTGGCGGCCCGACTGGGAATGGCGACATGCGATTCTCTGTCCCTGCTGGCGGGCGTGCTGCAGGCGGGCATGGAACAGCGATCCAGTGTCATTCCGTCGTTGCGCGGCAAAGGAAAAGGGGCGCCTCCATGAGCGGGTTCATGGAAGGTGCCATGGCCCGGTGGCAGCGGCTGGAAAGCTATCTGGATCGCCTGGAATCCCACAGCAGCGCCCGACTGGCCGCGGATGAGCTGGATGAATTCGTCCTGCTCTACCGCCTGGCCTGCGCCGATCTCGCCCGGGTGCGCAGGGACAGTCCCGGTCAGGACGTGGAGACGTATCTCAATGAAATCGTGGCCCGCGGGCACAAGCAGTTCCGCCCCCCTTCCCATCCGCCGTTGCGGCGCCTGCTCCTGTTCATCGCCGTGGAGTTTCCAAGAGAAGTGCGTGCTCTGGGGGTGCACCTGCTCGTTGCCTGCCTGCTCTTCTTTGTGCCCATGGGAGTGGTGGGCCTGTACGTGTACGCCAATCCCGCGGCGGCGTACAGCCTGGCACCGCCGTCCGCGCTGGAATCCCTGGCGGATGCCTATGCACAGGGACATGCGGCCGGCCGGTCGGAGAGCGAGGACTCCCTGATGGCGGGCTACTACATCAACAACAACGTGGGCATTGCGTTCCAGTGCTTTGCCACCGGGGTCTTCTTCGGCCTGGGCTCGGTCCTGGCACTGCTGTTCAACGGTATCGTCATCGGCGCCATCGGCGGGTTCATCTGCGGTTCGGGCCATGCAGGACATTTTCTGTCCTTTGTGTCCGGCCACGGCGCCTTCGAGCTGACCGCCATCGCCCTGTGCGGTGCGGCGGGCATCCGCATGGGCATGCTGCTGGTGAATCCCGGGCGCTGGACACGGGCGACGGCGCTCCTTCTGCAGAGCCCGTCCATCCTGATGGTGGTGCTCGGGGCGGCGGCCATGCTGGTCGCAGCGGCGTTCATCGAAGGATTCTGGTCGCCCTCCTCCGCGCCGGCGCTGGTCAAGTACATCGTCGCGGCGGTGCTGTGGACCGGTGTGATTGCGTGGCTGGGCCTGGCCGGCCGCCGGGGGGAACAGCGATGAAGTTTTCCGACGCGACCATCGATATCCGTCCGCGTAGCGTCGGTGAGGTCATCGACCTCGCCGTCCTGTTCTATCGCGCCCATTTTCCGTTGCTCCTCAAGCTGACAGCGGTCACCGGGCTTCCTTCGCTGGTGGCAGCCGTCGCCATTCATGTGCTGACCCGTTCGGTACTTGTCTCGGTGGTGGCGTTCATCCTGCTTTTGCCGCTCAGTACGGGTCCCATCGTCCTTTGCGCCAGTCGACTGGTGTTCGGTGAATCCGTGTCGGCGAGGGACGTCCTGCACCTCTTCGGCGCGAAGTGGCGTGCATTTGTGGCCCGGCGGTTGTGGCAGATTGCCCTGGCCACCGCCACAGGTCCGCTCGTGCTGGGATATCTGCTTCACCTGTCGTGGGCATTCCAGCCGATGATCGTGCTGCTGGAGCAGTTGAAAGGGCGGGAACTGCGGTTGCGGGGACAGAGCCTCGCGCGCCGCGGCGGCGGCAATCCGTTCGGTTTCGATGTGCTGCTGCTCTGCGTGACGGCGGCCATGGCCTGCGGCATCTTTTCGCTGGTGGAACTCATGGCGGCCGACGTGTTCTTCGTATTCGAATCCGGGCCCGGTACCGGCGAGATGTGGAACGATCCGGTCCGCGTGGGCCTGGCCTTTGCCATTGTGCTGCTGGTGTCCCCCGTGTATCGCCTCGGCTGGTTCTTCCGCTATCTGGATGCACGGATCCGGGCCGAGGGATGGGATCTGGAACTGGCCTTTCGTGCGGCAGCGCAGCGCCAGGAAACCGGGGACGCGGCGTCATGAGACGGATCGGCATCATTGGTTGGATGATCATTTTTATGGCACCGCTGCCGGCGGATGCGACATCCAACCGGCAGGTCGAAAAGGAGTTGCGGGAGATTACCTCCGCGCCGGAGTACGAGTGGCTGCGCAAGTCCACCGGCCAGGAAGAATCCCCGATGCCCCCTTCGGGAACGGTTGGCAGCGGCGGCGGGTCCCGCGGGCAATTTGAGCAGGATGCGGGCGGATGCGACTTCGAGCCCGCCTTTCAGAATGCGCCCGATTCGCCGTCTGACGGCGGATGCGGATCGGCGCCGTCCCCGGACTGCAGTTGCGCACCGGATTTCGGACGCTGTGATGCGCCGGTGCCGGGGAATTGCGGTCACTGTGTGCCGGGGGCCGCCGGATTGTCCACGGGTGGATGGATACTGGGTGCCCTGCTGCTGTGCCTGCTGGTGTTTGTGCTGGTGCGGTACCTGCTGCGAAGGCGCGAGGTGCCCGACGCCGTTGCCGCTGTGGCGGCGATGGAAGAAGAGGTTCGGGTGTCCCGCGTGGATGCGGTGGAGCCGGACGCGCTGCTGCTCCGGGCATCCGCATATGCCGACGAGGGCGATTTCCGACGGGCGGTGTGGTGTGCCTACCTTTCGGGAATTTCGATGCTGGCGAGAAAGGGATTTGTCGATCTGGATCGCGCGACCTCCAACTGGACAATTGTGCGGATGACACGGAAGAGGAATGGTCCCCATCAGGCGGCGGCACAGCTCGTCTCGCGATTTGAAGAGCTGTTCTTCGGCGATGTCACTCCCACCCGGGAGCACTGGGAAACCTGTCGGCGGATTCTCGAAGTTGATTTTTCTCTGCTGCACGAGGAGGCCCCGTGAGCCGGCGGGAAGCATTCTGGTGGTCGGCCGTGGGCGTATGGCTCCTCACGGTACTGTTCTGGGCGCCGCCACCGCCGGTGATGTTTACTGAAGTGCCTTCGGTGGTCACAGTGCCCGGCGGATACCGCATCTTCCACGATCTGGTCAAAAAGGAGACCCGGGGTGTCCGTCGCAGCCTGCGCCATCCCGGCGCCCTGCCGCAGGAAGTGCGCGTCCTTGTGCTGTTGTCGCCTTCCCGGGGCCTCGAAGAGCGGGATCGACAGCGGTTGTACGAATGGGTCAACGGCGGCGGGACGCTGATTGTCGGCCATCCCATCGCGGATGCAACAGGCATCGCCCACACCAGTGTGTTTCCCGAAGGCGTGGCGGCGGTGACGGCTTCCAGGCTGGCGCAGGATGGGGCCCTTCGCGATATCCGCTACGTGCCGTCGTCGGATGCCCATCGGCGGAAGGTTCCCGTCTTCAAGGTCAGGCTGGAAGGGATGCTTGATTGTGCCGCCGTCGTCTCCCACGGGCTGGCCGAGGACCAGGACGGGCGGGTGGTGGCCACCATTGATCCGGTGGGGGAGGGTCGTCTGGTTCAGCTCGCGGATGCCACGATCCTGTCCAATGAGAATATCGGATTCAAACGCTCCCACCTGTTTGCGGCCGCGTTGATGGACGAAGTGGGTCGGGACAGAATCTGGGCATTTGACGAATCCCACGAAGGGGTTGAGGTGCAGCCGTCGTTGACCGCCATGCTGGGCAACGGGCGCCTGCGGGAACTGTTTCTCCATGGCCTGCTGCTGCTGCTGTTCTGGTACTGGTGGCGGTCGGCGACCCTCGGTCGGGGTCGCTCTGCCGAACCGGAACGCCGGGGCCGGGATCTGGCCACCATGATTTCGGATGTGGCCGGCTTTTATCAGCGGGCGAGGCAGGGACAATGGGCCGTGTCCAGGTATGCGGCTTATCTGCGCCACTTCCTGGAGCGTCCGGACGTCACCCCGGCGGAGCGACAGGCGGGCCTTCTTGCAGTAAATGAGGCGGAACGCATTGCCGCAAACCCGGACAGCGATTTGTCTGCCCGACTTCATGCCGTAAAAAAAATGGCCGACTTCCGGCATCAGTTGACCGCGGTCGATGAAAGGAAACCAACATGAATCCACAGGACATTCAACAGGCGTACGATCGAATCGTTGCGGAAATCGGCAAGGTGATCGTGGGACAGGACGATCTGGTGGAAGGGGTCCTGCTGGCCCTTTTCGCCAATGGTCACGTGCTCATCGAAGGACCTCCCGGACTGGGAAAGACCCTGCTGGTGAACACCCTCGCCACTGCGCTCGACTGCCAGAACCGACGCATTCAGTGTACGCCGGACCTGATGCCGGGGGATCTGGTGGGCCACTCGGTGTTTGACATGAAGGAGCAGCGGTTCATCTATCGTCCCGGCCCGGTGTTTACCAATGTGCTGCTGGCGGATGAAATCAACCGCGCAACGCCCAAGACCCAGTCCGCCATGCTGGAATGCCTGCAGGAACGACAGGTGTCGGTGGACGGAAAGACCTATCCCATTGAGGCGCCGTTCATCACGATGGCGACCCAGAATCCCATTGAGTACGAAGGGACCTATCCTTTGCCGGAGGCCCAGGTGGATCGATTCATGTTCAAGCTGCTGGCCGGGTATCCCACGGTGGAGGAGGAGACCGAAATCCTGCGGCGTTACAGTGAGGGGCGCGACCTGTTCAACATGAAGGCCATGGGCGTGGCGGCGGTCATTCAGAAGGGACAGATTCTGGCCATCATGGAGGCCTGCACCAGGGTCACCGCCAAGCCCGGCGTACTGACGTACATCGCCGCCATCACCACGGCGACCCGGGACTGGCCGGGACTCTCCATCGGCGCTTCCCCGCGGGCCTCCGTGTCCATGCTGATGGCCGCCCGGGCGGCGGCGGCGGTCAGAGGGCGGGAGTACGTGATTCCCGATGACGTGAAATCCGTGGCGGTGCCCTGTCTGCGGCATCGCATCCGGCTGTCGACGGATTCCCTGATCAGAGGCGTTGTTGCCGATGATGTCCTGGCGCAGGTTCTGAATTCCGTAGAGGTGCCGAGGGAATGAATCCATCCCGGCGAACCCTTTTTCTGCTGCTGCTGTGCAGCATCGGGCCTGTTTTCGTTGCAATGACAGGCTGGCCCGGTGGATTTGCCTTTGTGCCGACGGCCATTGTCTTCTCGCTGCTGGTGGCGGACCGGATGTTCGGATGTGCCCTGTCCCTGACGGTTACACGGGGCATTCCGGGTACTTTATCGGTGGGCACGCGCAATCCTGTGGCCATCTCCGTGCGGAATCATTCGCCCCGTCCGGTCCATCTGGAAATCGCGGATGACCGGCCGTCGGACGGACAGGTGGAAGGAGATGAGACCTGCCACATGACCGTGCCGGCGTTTCAGGCGGCATCGGTGACCTATTCGTATGTGCCGCTGCGGCGCGGCGTGTCCGTTTTTTCGGATGTGACGGTGCGGCACCGCAGTCGTCTGGGCCTGTGGTTGGTGAAACAGGTTTTTGCCGTGCGGGACGAGGTCCGTGTGTATCCGAATATCGAGGCCATCCGCCGCTATGAGCTGATGGCCCGCACGAACAGCCTGGCCGAGTCGGGGTTTGTCACCAGTCGCTACCGGGGTGACGGACACGAGTTTGAGCGCATGCGGGATTATCGCCCCGGGGACGATCCGCGTCGGGTGGACTGGAAGACGACGGCGCGGGTGGGCCGGTTGATCGTCCGGGAAATGGGGCAGGAGCGAAACCAGAATCTGGTGTTCCTCATCGACCGGGGACGCCTGATGCGCCAGACGACGGACGGCCTCAGCCATTTTGACTACGCCCTCAACACGGCGATGATCCTTTCGCACATCGCGCGGCGCCGGGGCGACAACATCGGCGCTGTCATCTTTTCTGACCGGGTGCACCGCTATCTGCCCCTCCAGCGGGGCAGCGGGGCAGTGGATGCACTCATTCACGCGATGTTTGATGTGGAGCCCGAACCGGTGGCCACAGATTTTTCGGCCGCATTCCGCCACGTGGGCGCCAGCATTCATCGGCGTTCCCTGCTGCTGCTCATGACCCACATGGGCGGCGCATCCGAACAGCGCCAGTTGCGGGAGTGGACGCGACACATGACCGGTCGGCACCTGCCGGTATGCCTGTTCTTCAAGGAGCCGGCGCTGGAGGAAGAACTGTCCCGGCCCGTGACCGACCCGCCGGATGCATTTGCGAAGGCAGCGGCGGCGGAACTCTGGATGGAGCGGCAGGAAGGGCTGTCCCGGCTGAACCGGGACGGTGTCATGGCCCTGGACGCGCTGCCCGGCGAATACTCCGCCCTTGCCATTGCGCGCTATCTGGACGTGAAGGCGCGCAACCTGCTGTAGCTGTTTTTTTTATCCGTGTGCTATGCTGGCAACACAACCCAGCCCGGGAGGTCTGTCATGAAAAAATTTGCGTGGCTCTGTGCAGTGGTCCTGTGGAACGCCGGATGTCCGTCTCCGGAGGATGCGCCTGATCGGGTGGAACGTCTGAGCGCCCGGATGGAGCTGGCCGCCGGAGAGGTATGGCTGGACGCCGATGCGCCGCAGCGCCTGATTACCGGGGCCATGCTGCCCGGAGATGCGCGGGTGCAGGTGAAGGACGGGGGTCGTGCGCTGATTCGCCTGTGCAACGGGGCCGGCATGTTTTTGCGGGAGAACACGGCGGTGCACATCGGTCCCGAATCGGTGGCACTCGCCAAAGGAGAAATCTGGGCAGATGTGCCCGATGACGAGGAAGAGCTGGCCACCTTTACGGTTGGAAAGGTGACGGTCACCGCGTCGGGGGCGGGATTGGATATCCGTGCGGCGGGCGATCGGGTGGAAGTTTATGTGGCACGCGGGCTGGCCGTGGTGGCGTCCGACGGCGGCCGGGTGGAGGTGAGCAACGGTGAGATGGCCGTGGTCAAAGGAGCGAAGCGACCGTCCCGTTCGCCTGTGTCGTTTTTCGATGACTGGACAGGCGGTATGGCGGATCGGCCCCTCAGCGCCGGACAGGGCGGGCGCGCGTCGGGCCGCATCTACGGCATCGACCGGACGCGTCCGGGCAGTGCGCCGCTGGAATTGCAGATTGCCAGCCAGTCGGTCACGGCGGTCATCCGGGAGGGCGTTGCGTACACCACCGTGGACCAGTCGTTTTTCAACACCGCAGCGGTGGACGTGGAGGGGTGGTACTGGTTCACCATTCCCGAAAACGCAGCGGTCGTGCGCTTTGCCTGGGAGATGAACGGGCAACTGGTGGACGGCACGGTCATCGAGCGCGGTCAGGCCGCGGCGGCTTATGAGGACGCGGTGCAACGGGCTGTCGATCCGGCCCTGCTCGAATGGGTGGACGCCCGCACGTTTCGCGCCCGCATTTATCCGGTTCCCCGGACGGGCACCCGGCGGATCGTGCTCGCCTATGCCCAGTTGCTTCCCCTTACCGACGGTGTCTACCGCTATGTGTACCCCCTGGCCGGTGACGAGCCGGTGCAGATCCAGGAGTTCTCCCTGCGGGTGGCCCTGGGCGAAGACGGAGAGGATTTTTCCATTGCTGCGTCTGCGGATGCGGTGGTGGAAAAGGATCATTCCGCGGTGTCCATGCGGCGCTCCGGATTTGTTCCCCGTTCGGATTTCATGCTGGAGCTGCGGCCGGAAAAGAATGACGAGCCCTTGCGGGCGATGCGGTATTCCAGCGGCGGCGGTGAAGCCGACTACATTCTGCTGCGGTATTCGCCACAGGTGGAATGGCAGAGCAAGGACGGCATTCCCGGCGATGTGGTGGTGGTCATGGATACCTCCGCGGGAGGGGACGTCGCGGATCACGCGGTGCGCGTGCAGACCGTGGAGGCCCTGCTGCGTTCCCTTTCGGCGGAGGACACGTTTGCGGTCATCGCGACGGATCTCACCCCCCGGCGGGTGTTTCCGGCGGAGGGAATGGCGAAGGCCGCACCGGAGAACGTGGCGGCGGCGGTGGATGCAATGGCGGACCTGACCCCGGCCGGCGCAACGGATCTGGGCAGCATGTTCAGCGAGGCCCTTGAGCTGGTCCACGACGCACCCCAGCCTGCCGTGGTGTATGTGGGAGACGGCAACGCCACCGTGGGTGAAACCGGTTCGGATGCCCTGGCGGAGCGCCTGCGGCGGGCCCTTGGCGCATCCCGGGCCAGACTGTTCACCATTGCCGTGGGGGACGCCGCAGACCGCAGTCTGCTCGCCCGCCTGGCAACCATGGGAGGCGGCGCCATGTTCCGCATCGATCTGCCCGAGCAGGCCGTGCAGGAATCTCTGCGGTTTTCGGGCATGCTGAAAACGCCCACCATTACAGACCTGCACATCGACGCCGGCGCCGGGCTCGATCTGGCTTTCAGCACCGCTACCGGCAAGGTGTCGCAGGGAGATGAGGTGGTGCTGCTGGCCCGCACGCACCACAAGCTGCCCGGGGAGGTGACCGTGACCGGCACCCTCGGGGGGCAGACGTTCAAGGCGGTTCACGATGTGGACGAGCGCAGCGGAAACGACTGCGCGTTCGTGCCGTCCCTGTGGGCGGGTGCCTATCTTTCCTCTCTCATGGGCCGCGGTGCGCAGGAGAACCGGGGGCGCATTGTGTCGCTGGGCATCAGCTACCAGATGATGACGCCCTACACGTCCTTTCTGGTGCTGGAGCAGCCCGTGCCGTCGCCGTTACCGGCCCACGTGCTGCCGTTCCGGTACTGGAGCGAAAAAAACCGCGAAACACGGCACCAGCTGGCGGACCTGGGGGGCATTCCCTTCGGTCTTGCAGGGTGCACGGCCGGCGATCAGATGGAAGTGTCGCCAGGAGAGGAACACTCCGTTTCTCCTTCGAAGATGCCGCAGGAGGCGCCCGCCGCGCAGGCATCCGCTTCCGGAGGAGCGACGGGCATGCCGTCCATGGACATGGCACCGTCACCTGTGGCGACTGCCGCTCCTGCGGAACCGCCGTCGGTTGTGGTGAAAGAAGAGATGGCGAAGTCCGCCATGAGAAGGGCGCCTGCGGACGCCCTCCTCGGTGCGCGGATGAAGGATGAAGGCGGGGAGGCGGAAGAGGGAGGTGCCATTGCCGTGAACCGGAAAAACGAAATAGCGGCATCTGCTGTCTGCTCTGACGGGGCCACTCGATCGTTGCGGGAGCGGCGGATTCTCTGGATGCAGCGATTGGACGCGGTCAATGACGGGGGCGGATATCGACGGATTTACGACGAGGCGGAGGCCCGCTGCGAGCTGCCCGGGTTCCGGGACAGGAAGGTGCTGCTCGATCTGATTGCGGAACGGGCGCAGACGGCGGAGGAGGTGCAGTTGCTGCTGGCCGCCTTTGCCGGCCGGGCCGATGCCCTGTCGATGCTGCGGCGCCGGATCGTCCGCCGGGCACTGGATCCGGACCTGCTGTTGTGGCTGGGCGGCCAGGACGGGGTGAACTGGGCGGGCGTGAAGAGCGGCCTCGCGGCCATGAAGACCGCCGCCGCGCGGCTCGACGAAGTGCGACGGCTGGTGGCGCAGCATCCGGATTCGGCGATGGGCCGGGAGTTGCTGGTGGAGGTGCTGCTGGAGAACGGCCTGCTCGACGAGGCGGCCCGGGAGGCCGGTCGACTGCAGCGGGACGGGCTGGCGTCACCGCAGGTCATCGTGATGCTGTGCGACCTGCAGGCGCTGGCCGGACAGGAGGCCCAGGCCCGGCGGACCTGTTCGGAGCTGGTGGAGTTCAATCCGGACGATCCGGCAGCCCGGCGACAGCTGGGCGATCTGTTCCTGCGGCACGGATGGTATGCGGATGCGTACCGGCAGTACACCACGCTGGTGGACATTGCGCCGGACGATCCGGCGGCCCAGCTGCGGCTGGCCATGGCAGCGGCGGGCATGGGAAAAGTGGACGAGGCCCTGCGCATCGAGCGCCGTCTCGCCTCTTCGGACGGGGAATCCGGGCCCGATGATCCGCGGCGCTTTGCAACGTTGATGTCCGCGGCCCGCCTGGCCATGATGATCGAAGGAGCACAGGCGTCCGCTGACGGGAAGTTGCGCGCTGCCCTGGAGCAGCAGTTGAAGCGCACGGGGCTCTTCGGCGGGCCGGTCACCTGGCGCATCGTGGTGTGGGAGGACCTGGCCGCGCCCCTGTCCGTGTCGGCCCTGCTGGACGGCCAACCGTTTGTGCCGCGGGAGATTCTCCTCGCCGGTACGGTGGGGCTCATCGCTCTCGATCTGGGCGAGCGCGCGCCGGAAGGGTTGCTGTTTGACGTGGTCATGGGAATGTCGCTCCGCCGGGAGGTCCCGTTCCGGATCATCGACATCGCCTATGATGGAAAGAAGTTTTCCTGCGGTATATCCACGTCCCGCATATCCACCGATGCCCTCACCGTTGCGGTGAATTGAACCCCACCTGTTGCATTTCTATTGGATAGTATAAAGCCTGTGTCAGGCAGGATTGTTGACGGATTTGGCGATTTCTTCGAGAAGAGCAGTGATCTTCATCACGACTGCTTCCCGATCCAGGGTTCCTTCCAGATTGTCGAACGCTTCGTATCGATACTGCACCGCGAAATCGTTGAGGTCGACCAACTCGTTGGCGGAAGGGATACCGACGCCATTTTTTTCCAGACAATCTATCAGGTATTCGATGTCATGCGTTCGTGGATAGGCGATTCCCTGTTCACTCAGCCGACATTTCAACGCTTTTTCTACGGCCTGCTGTGCATGAAATCCGAATATCTCATCAGCAAACCGATTTCTGTCGGTCATGTTGGACAACGCGGTCAGATCCCGGCGGGCCATCTCCAGAAGGAGATGTGCGTGTTCAGGATCTTTCATGGAGCACAATCCCTTCCCGTGCGATGGCGGATGCGATGTGATTAGTGGAGTGTTGCCACTTTTCCATTTCTTCCGCACTGAGCACCAGAATATCTTTTGCGACGTGAAACTGCGACAACGCCTGACGGATGGAAGAGAGAACCTGTCGACGGGAATGGTGTGAGTCAAACGGCCGATTTGTGACAACCAGGATGTCCACATCGGAATCCTCCCGGGCATCTCCTCTGGCGAAGGAGCCGAACAGGTAGATTTTTTCGGGATTCTCCGTGCGGACAATCTCTTCAGTCATTCTTTCGATGAATTCTCTGGTAACCGCAGCCATGAAAACAGTTTGGTCCGCACCGGACAGGAGTCAAGGGTTTGTTTTAACAGTGCGCACCTGCGGCAGCCCGGATGTCAACGCCGGGAGCAATGATTGGCGCTGTCCTTCTATTCTTTCAGATCGCCGTAGATGATGCCGAAGCCGTTGGTGCCCATGTACACCCGGCCGTAGATTCGCGGGTCGCCGGTGATGCACTGGATGGTGGCAAAGCGGTGGCTGTCGTCGGTGACGCGGTTCCAGGTGGCGCCCATGTCATCCGAGCGATAGACCTCGTTGGCCCCGTCCACGGAGCCGGCGATGAAGACCGCGGGATAGTCGCCTCCGGGCGCAGCCATGCCGAAGCCCACGGCGGCGCACAGATCCACGTTTTCGATTTTCGTGAAGCTCTCGCCTCCGTCGGTGGAATACCACAGGCCGTCGAGATCGGATTCGCTGGAGCCGCCGGTGACCTGGGCGCCGCCCGCGAGCCACACGTGTCCCTCGAATCCGGGCACCGCGTGGATTTCGCCGGAGGAGGGGAGATCGGTGCTCACCGTGGCGGAGAAACTGGCACCGCCGTTGGTGCTTACGTAGAACGTTCCGCCGACGAAGCCGTAGAACACATCGGCGTTGACCCGGTCGGCGGCAATGGCGGCACCCTGGGGTATGCCCGTGGCGGCGGTCCAGGAGGCACCGCCGTCATTGACGGAGACGGACACGGCGCCATCCCCCGGAGCCCAGACGATGCGGCTGCCGTCCGTGTTGATGGCCACCTGTCCGGCGGTTCCCGGGAGGGTTGCCCAGCTGCGGTTCCAGGTGGCGCCGCCGTCGTAGGTAATGGCAAATCCGGCGCCCACGCGGACCATGGTGGCCGGTACGTCCGCCGCAAAGTCGATGTCGTTGTTGGTGCCCGAATCGGGCGTCCGGTAGTTGAGCGCCGGCGCCGTGTCCAGGTCCGTATGCACCCATCCGCCCACGTCACCCACCGCGCTGGCGAGGTGGGCGCCTTCTTGAGGACTGACCAGGCCCAGCACGGAGGTCTCTTCGATGCCGCGGCCCGCGGATGCGATGTGCACGGTACCGCCCGAGTCCCAGTCGGAGAGGTTGTTCACCTCGTACAGGGTGGCCCCGGTGCCGTACATCATGTGGTCGGCGTTGAACGGATCGATGTTCAGGCCTTCCATCATCCAGCCGATTTTGAGGGGTTTGTCGGGCGCCGTGAACGCCTCCGGGTCCAGGGAGAGCCAGGGAGCCGACGACACGTCCATGTCGAAGTGAGCGATGATCTCCGGGTAGGCACCCCATTCCCAGAGGGGCAGCCAGGTGGCGCCACCGTCCGTGGTGCGGAACATGACGCCGTCGGGCCACCAGGAGTTCACGCCGGCCACGACAAGGGTGCCCGGATGCTGCATGTCCACGCCGAGGCCGCCGTAGCCCCACCAGGGATCCGCGGTATTCTGCGGCGTGATACGTGTCCACGTTTCGGTGGAAGGGACATATTTCCACACGTCGCCGATGTTGCCCCGGTAGGGTCCCGCCCAGTTGGAATAGGTGAGGTACAGGGTGCCCTCCGAGTCGAGCTTTCCCTGCTTGGGCAGCAGGCCCGTCGTGGGATTCGCGGGCTGGCCGTCGTCGCCCAGAGCGGTCATGTCCCAGGTGGTGCCGCCGGTCATGGTGACGATGTTCCCCGCCACGTCGCTGACGGGCTGGCCGGGAAGCGCCTCCCAGTTGTCGCCGCCGTCCGTGGTGCGGAAGATGGAGGGCAGGCCGTCGCCGTTCTGGGCGGTGCCCACGTAGATGGTCTGCGTCGCCGCGCCCGGGGTGCCGGTGGAAGGATCGAAGGTTACCCACACCACGCCCACTTCCGTGTTGGCATAGTTGAACGGGTCGTCGGGGTCTTCCATGTAGGGGC
>JAKQNG010000330.1 GCA_029565915.1 Deltaproteobacteria bacterium | reverse complement strand
TGCAGTCCTGATCGATGTCTGCCAGGCCGTTGAAGCCGCACACGTCGGTGAGGGTCTGTGTCGCGCCGTTGGTGCATTCATCCGGGTCCACGCAGGCGTCGCCGGTCCACTGTCCGGAGATGCAGTCCTGATCGATGTCTCCCAGGCCGTTGAAGCCGCACACGTCGGTGAGGGTCTGCGTTGCGCCGTTGGTGCATTCGTCGGGGTCCACGCAGGCGTCGCCGGTCCACTGGCCGGCAATGCACTCCTGGTCGATATCGCCCAGATTGTTGAAGCCGCACACGTCGGTGAGGGTCTGCGTTGCGCCGTTGGTGCATTCGTCATCGTCAATGCAGGTGGCGGTATCTGCCCACTGGCCGCTGACGCATTCCTGTTCGAGCACGCCATTGCCGTTGTACCCGCAGACGGTTGTGCCCGCCTGCGTCGACGGCACCGTGCACACATCGTCGCCCACGCACAGGGTCGTGTCTGTCCACTGTCCCGCCACACAGTTCTGCTGCAGCAGGCCGCTGCTGCTCAATCCGCAGGTGGTCGTGCCGGTCCGGGTGTCGCCGTTGGTGCACTCGTCGTCATCGAGGCATGTGCCGGTTTCGCTCCAGGCGCCGTCGATGCATTCGAGCTGCCATACGCCGTTGCCGTTATATCCACAGGAGGTGCTTCCCGGTTGCAGGGCGCCGTTTACGCAGACATCGTCATCGATACAGGTCAGGGTGTCCTCCCACTGACCACTGACGCATGCCTGTTCGCGCACGCCGTCGTTGTTGAAGCCGCAGGCGGTCGTGCCCGGTTGCAGGGCGCCTTCGGCACACTCGTCCGGATCCACGCAGACCTCCGAATCCTGCCACTGGCCGCTCACGCAGATTTCGTCCAGCGCGCCGTTGCCGTTCCAGCCGCAGGGAGTGAGGCCCGGGCGGGTATCATCGTTCAAACATTCGTCCGGATCGAGGCAGATGGACGTATCCTGCCATTGGCTACTGACGCATTCCTGCGCCAGCAGGCCGTTGTCGTTGTATCCACACGCCGTGGTGCCGGTGCGGGTCGATCCGTTTTCACATTCGGCCGTGTCGGTGTCGGTGTCGGTGCTGGTGTCGGTGTCGGTACTGGTGTCGGTGTCCGTGTCGGTCGCGGTCTCACTGTCGGTGCCGGTGTCCGTGCCCGTATCCGTTTCTGTGTTTGTATCAGTACCTGTATCTGTATCGGTGTCGGTGTCGGTATCTGTGTCGGTGTCTGTGTCCGAGTCGGTGTCGGTGTCGGTGTCGGTGTCCGAGTCGGTGTCGGTATCCGTGTCGGTGTCTGTGTCCGAGTCGGTGTCGGTGTCCGAGTCGGTGTCGGTATCCGAGTCGGTGTCGGTATCCGAGTCGGTATCGGCAGTTCCGGTTTCCGTATCATCGCCTCCGCCTCCTCCTCCTCCACTACATCCCGCTATCAGCGCGCCAATCACATGCACAAGAACAAACCATTTCAAAGAATTCATTTTCGTCTCTCCTTTGAAATCGCCCGCGGACGATTCCCATGACGCATTTTTACGTACTCAATTATGCTTGCCGTTCGTCAGGTTGTCATCCAGCCGAATAATAATTATTTCAATGAAGATGAAATATTTACTGAAGTTTGTCATGCATACCACAGTGGCCCCACTAAACTGACATTCCATTGCCGGTTTGACCACCCGGGGCTTTCGTGATTAGGTTGCCTCCACCGGGCTGAGCGGATGGCCCGAAGGTGAAAAAGTGACCGACCTCGCAGCCCAGATTGACGTCCTGAAGAAAGAGCGCCACGCGGTCATCCTGGTCCACAACTACCAGCTTCCCGAGGTGCAGGACATCGCGGACGTGAACGGCGATTCCCTTGAACTCGCCCGCCGGGCTGCAGACGTGGAGGAGTCGGTGATTGTGTTCTGCGGCGTGCATTTCATGGCCGAAACCGCCGCCATGCTGAACCCGGACAAAATCGTGCTGCTGCCGGATGCGGAGGCGGGCTGTCCCATGGCGGACATGGCCACCGCGGCGGATGTCCTCGCCCTGCGCGCGCAGTATCCGGACGGCGTTGTCGTGTGTTACGTGAACAGCACCGCGGAGGTGAAAGCTGTCTCCCACGTTTGCTGTACCTCGTCCAACGCCATCGACGTGGTGTCCCGGATTCCCCCGGAGCGACCGGTCATCTTTGTACCGGATCGATATCTGGCCGGCCACGTGCGGCGGAAGACCGGACGGCACATCATCGCCTTCAACGGTTACTGCCCCACCCACGCGCGCATCTCCCTCGCCCACATCGAGGAGGCCCGCCGCCGGCACCCGGGCGCGCCCGTCATCGTCCATCCCGAATGCCGCGACGAGGTCTGCATCGCCGCCGATGAGGCCCTGAGCACCGGCCAGATGTGCGCCTTTGCAAAGAACTCCGACGCATCTACCATCGTCGTCGGTACGGAAACCGGACTGCTGCACCGCCTGCAGAAGGAAAACCCGGGAAAAACATTTGTGCCGCTGTATGCGCGGGCCGTGTGCCCCAACATGAAAAAAATCACCCTCGAAAAAATTCTCTGGTCGCTGCAGGACCTGTCGCCGCGCATCGAAGTGCCGGCGGACATCGCGACCAGGGCCGACCGGGCCGTGCGGGCCATGCTGGGCCAGGTACCCATTCTGGAGGAGCCATGACCCCTGATTCCCTTGTCATCGCCGGACGTTCGTTCACCTCCCGTCTGCTGGTGGGCACCGGCAAATTTTCCAGCGCGCAGGCGATGAAATCGGCGGTGGAGGCCTCCGGCGCGCAGATCGTCACCATCGCCCTGCGGCGGATGGATCTGGACGATCCCGGTCAGGACAACATGCTGTCGGTCCTCGACTTCGAAAAGTACCTCATTCTCGCCAATACCTCGGGGGCCAGGGACGCGGATGAAGCGGTGCGCCTTGCACACATTGCGCGAAACGGCGGCCTGCCGCCCTGGGTCAAGGTGGAAGTGACCCCCGATCCCCGCAACCTGTTGCCCGATCCGGTGGAAACCCTGCGGGCCTGTGAGCGTCTCGTAAAGGACGGGTTCACGGTTCTGCCCTACATGCCCGCCGATCCCATCCTCGCGCGACGGCTTGAAGAAGCGGGGGCCGCCACGCTGATGCCCCTGGGTTCCCTCATCGGCAGCGGCCTGGGCATTCGCACGGCGGACGCCATCGAAATCATCATTGAACAGGCCCATGTGCCGGTGGTGGTGGACGCGGGTCTGGGTTTGCCCAGCCACGCGGCGCAGGCCATGGAGATGGGGGCCGACGCGGTCCTTGTCAATACGGCGCTGGCCATTGCACAGAATCCCGCCGCCATGGCCGACGGGTTCCGGCTCGCGGTACAGGCCGGTCGTACGGCCCGCCTGGCGGGACCGGGCGCCACAAGCCGCGAAGCGAGGGCGTCTTCGCCCCTCACCGGATTCATCCGATGACCGATCTCGCTTTGGTCCTCGAACACGCGGGACGCCCGGATGTGGTTGCGCACCTGTCCAACAGCGATCCGAAGCGGGTGGTGCCGCTGCTGGCAAAAAAACGACTCGACATCGCGGATCTGGCCCTCCTCCTGTCGCCGGGGGCAGCGCCCCTCCTCGAAGACATGGCCCGGCGCGCGGCGGCCATCACCCGGTCCCGGTTCGGCAACGCCGTGGTGTTGTATGCGCCCCTCTACATTTCCAACCACTGCTCGGGCAACTGTCCCTATTGCGGATTTAAAAACACCATGAACATCCGCCGGGTGACCCTGTCCCTCGACCAGATCCGCAAGGAGGCCGCGGTGCTGCGGGACGCCGGCATCCGCCACCTGCTGCTGGTGTCCGGGGACGGCCCCGGAACGGAAACGGACGACCTGTGCGCCATCGCGCGGGAGCTGAAACCCCTTTTCCCCTCCATTTCCGTCGAGGTGCCCCCCTTGTCCCAACCCGACTATGCGCGGCTCCTGTCTTCGGGCGTGGACGGCGTCACCCTGTACCAGGAAACCTATGACCGGTGCCGCTACCACCGCCTGCACGCCGACGGCCCCAAGGAAGATTTCGACTTCCGCCTCGACGCCCTGTCCAGGGCCGGCGCTGCGGGCATGCGCCGACTGAATATCGGTGCCCTCTGGGGGCTCTCCGACTGGAGAGCGGATGCACTGTCCCTGGGCCTCCATGCCCGGTTCCTCGAAAAGGAATGCTGGCGCAGCCAGGTCCTCATCGGCATGCCGCGCCTTCATCAGGTACCCGGCGATTTTGCCATTCCCCATCCGGTCTGCGATCGCGACTTCGTCCACATCATCGTCGCCCTGCGCCTGTTCTGCCACGACGCGGGCATTGTCGTTTCCACCAGGGAGCGTCCGGAATTCCGGGACAATCTGCTGGCCCTGGGCGCGACGCAGTTTTCCGCGGGATCGAAGACCCACCCCGGCGGCTATGCGGGAGACGTGGACGGCGGTTCCCAGTTTGACATCGACGACTGCCGCAGCGCGGCGGCCGTGCAGGACGCGCTCAGTCAGAAGGGATATGATCCCGTGCTGAAGGACTGGGACGCGGGATTCCTGTGCTGACAGGCGGAAGGTGCCATGACGACCATTCAATTAAACGGCAGCGAGCGACAGGTGGCAGACGGACAATCCGTCGCCGACCTGCTGGAGGCGCTGGGCGTACGCCATCCGTTCACCATCGTGGAGCGCAACGGCGCGGTCCTGCGCAAGGAGGACTTCTCCAGCACGGCACTGGTGACCGGTGACCGCATCGAAATCATTGCGCTCATGGGCGGTGGCTGACGTGGACGCGGCGCGCATCGATTGCCTGAGGGATCTCCTGGCCGGACTGGGGTCCGTCGCCATCGGCTATTCGGGCGGTGTGGACAGCACATTCCTGCTCGCGGTCGCCACCCGCGTGCCGGGCGTCCGGGCCGTGGGCTTCATCGGGTGCTCCCCTGCGTTTCCCGTGAGGGAAAAAGAAGAAGCCATCCGCATCGCCGCACAAATTGGCGCGACGGTGCGCCTCATCGAGACCCGCGAGCTGGACGATCCGGACTTTACCGCCAATTCGCCGACCCGCTGCTTCCGCTGTAAAACCAGCCTGTTTTCGACCATCGCCGAAGCCGCCGCCGCAGAAGGCCTTGCCCATGTGCTCGAAGGGGCCAACGCCGATGACCGCAACGATTTCCGGCCGGGCATGGAGGCAACCCGGGCGCTGGGCGTCCGTTCTCCCCTGCTGGAGCTGGGCTTCACCAAGGACGAGATCCGGCAACTGTCGCAGCAGATGAACCTGCCCACCTGGGATAAGCCGTCCTTCGCCTGCCTCGCCTCCCGGATTCCCTGGGGATCGGTCATTACGGCGGAAAAGCTGGCCCGCATCGAGCAGGCGGAAGACGCCCTGCGGGACATGGGCTTTGTCCAGTGCCGGGTGCGGGACTACGACACCCAGTGCCGGATCGAAGTGCTGCCCGGGGAGCTGGGTCGGCTATTGGACGACAGCCTTCGAGAAGCGCTGGTCGCCCGCATGAAGGCCGAGATCGGAAGAGCGTCGT
>JAKQNG010000312.1 GCA_029565915.1 Deltaproteobacteria bacterium | reverse complement strand
TTTGTCATTGAAAACCCTTCCGTCGACAGCCGCTGCATTCATATTAGCAGCCTGTCCGATTTTCGGGGTCCACAATAAGAACAACTGCAAATTCGCTTACTATAAAGAATTTCGCCACCCGGGCGACGACACGGAAGAACCGCCGGTGACGGTGGATTGCCGCATTCCTCATTTATGGCGCAATGGGTACTGCCCCGAGACGAACAGGGGTGTGGAGATGGACTGGATGTCCTACTTCTGGTCGTGGCATACAAGAGATGACTACGGAGCGGACGAGGAAGCATCAATGGCGCAGATCTATGACGTTCTGGATAAAGCGACCGATTCGGGAGGTAGTACAATCACTTGGAGCAATATCCGGCAGGCTGCGCAAGACAAATGGGGAACGGATACACCGGAGTATGACAATTTCTTTTTATGGGCTAACGCCCACGGAGTGCGGGACTGATGAATACAACATACCCAATATTGTCATTGCCTGCGATGGGGCTGGTCCTGCTGATGCTTCAGGGCTGCGGAGAGAACGGAAGCTCCGGCAACACCACCGACGACACGCAAACCGATTCCGGGCTGCCGCCCTGTGAGCATGTGGCCGTCGTTGAAAACTGCACCGACGGGTTCTGCCGCATTCCCGCCGGATGCTTCATCGGCGGATCTCCCGAAGACGAGTGGGGACACGGTCTCCTCTCGGAACGGCTGACCACCGTCACGCTCACCCGCGACTTTTTCATCGGGCAATTTGAGGTGACCCAGAAACAGTGGACCGACGCGGGCTTTGCCAATCCCAGCAGGTTCGGACCTGCCGGGGACGGCACCTGCGCCGAAGACAACTGTCCGGTGGAGAACATCAACTGGTTTGAGGCCGCGGCCTTTGCCAACAGAATGTCCGAGCGCCACGATCCGCCACTCCCCCTGTGCTACACCCTCACCGGCTGCACCGGAGAACCCGGCAACAACTACACCTGCGAAGGCGTGCAGATCACCGGCGAATCCATCTACGACTGCGAAGGGTTCCGCCTGCCCACCAATGCGGAGTGGGAATACGCCACCCGGGCCGGCACCCGCACCGCCTTCTACAACGGCGGCAGCATTGAACAGCCTGCCGAAACCAGCGACTGCGCGGTTGATACGGACCTCGATCCCATCGCCTGGTACTGCAACACCGCAGGCGGGCACACCCATCCCGTGGGGGGAAAACTGCCGAATGCCTGGGGCCTGTATGACCCGTTGGGAAATGTCACCGAGCATATCCACGACCAGGCCACCGGAATGGGCTACGCGGGGGAAGAAAGTTACACCTCTGTCACGGATCCCGTGGCACCCTTTGAACCCGCGTCGCACATGTACACGGAACGCCAGTTCCGGGGCGGTAATTACAGTGACTTTTCTGTTGCCTGCCGCTCTGCCGCATACATGCCCATCGGCTGGTTAGATTTATTCCCCGGCGGAGGCATGCGGCTGGCCAGAACCGCGCAGGAATAGTACTGTCTCCCACAACCCATCGATGTTTCTTTTCCACGGAGTATGGATCTGATGACTTCAAAACATTCCATTCTGTCATTGTCCGGGGCGGGACTGGTGCTGCTGATGCTCCAAAGCTGCGGAGAGGAAAGCCGAGCGGGACGAAATCCGTGCACGACGGTCCTGACTTGTTTCCAAATGGCTTGGTCTTCGATGTAACACCGGTAAAACGCCGGTATGCCAGGAGCTGCAGGAGTCCATTATCCGGGCGGAATCGATCACCCGACAACGCCGGCGGTTTTAAAATGGCACAGCCGCGCAGTGGGAACGCTGCCGGACATCGAATCGCGCAGCAAAAATCCACGCAGCGTCGTTGTTTGTCTGCCCCGCACTACCGGAGTCGTCCCTGAAAAACCGCAAAGGCCCCGGGAAGATTGATATCTTTTCGTCGTGATTCGTGATCAAATCACCATGAAACCGCCGATCGGCCCGAAAAGCTGGTGATTTGATGCAGCC
>JAKQNG010000278.1 GCA_029565915.1 Deltaproteobacteria bacterium | reverse complement strand
GCCCGGTTGACGTGCGGTGCGAGCAGCCGGACCAGGTTCTTGTGGCCTCCCTGGTCGGAGAGCAATGCAATTGCGCGGATCGCAATCCATGCGTGGGTTCGCTGATTCATGGGGATTTCCTTTCAGTGAAATTAAAGAGACATCGGGCCATCGGGGATTTTCAATCGCCCAGCCTGCGCCTGCCGGCCAGGGTGTTGGCGACTTTGTGCAGCTGCAGCTCTTCCAGCGTCTTCCGCGTTGGCCAGCCGTTCTGGATATCCCAGCCCTCCAGTCTGTAGAAATTGGTTTTAAAAAGTTCGACGCCTGCGTCATCCAGGTACATATCCAGCAGCGTCTGCCAGGACCATTTCCCATTTTCGTAAACCGGCACTCCGCCCGTCATCGTTGTGTACGATGCTCCGGGCATGTACATGAACGGGGCAAACCTTTCCTGATCCCGGTGCCGTCCCTGCGCGACGCGAATCGCGCGTTCGAGGTTCCAGATCTTCCTGCCGGTTTCCATCGAGTCTGCGAAGGAGGATTTGGCTCCGGTGACGGCGCGATAATAGCGCATCTCGATATCAGGACTGGGGCCCATGAAGTCGGACTTTGACCTTGCGACCAGTGACGGCATCTGCGTTTCGCAGAACGCCATCGATTCATTCCAGAATCCGGCGTAATGGCGCGTCCATGCGATCTGCTTGGCCTTGTGCATGGAGTATATGCCCGTGTTCCTGGCCTCCTCCCCCTTCCACGCGTAACTGAACATGAACGGATCGCCGGTGTAGGGAATGAGCTTGGCGGACATTATTTCAAGAAGCTGCTCGATCGTATACGGCGGGCCGCTTTTTTGGGAGCCGGAACCCAGTGCGGAGAAGAATCCATGCCAGGTGGGATCTCCCGCGCCGAGCAGGCAGCCGTACGCCCACTCGATACAGGGAAGCGTCCAGTGAAACAGGCTGCCCCATGCCGGAAACCGCAATGCGCCGGATTTCATGTCTTCATCCAGACGCCCCCATTTTTTTGCCGCCTCGAGAGTTCCTTCGGCCAGCGTGTCGCCAATTCCTTCCCGCCTGGCAATCGCGTCGCACAGCGCTTCGCGAAAGATCAGTTCGTCCCATTGATCCATCGGCAGCGGGCTGGAATCTATCTGCTTGCCCGGACCGAGGATTTCCAGATCGTACAGATATTTGATGTACCACCCCAGGCCGGGTTCTAGCGGCACCTGTTTCTTGAACAGCGCGGGAGCGCCGGGAATGTCTTCACGGAAAATGCTTTCGAAGCGGGTGCCCCAGGCGCTGATGCCCCACCGCATGATGATGTCCGCGCCCTTCATCTGTATGTCCTGCGGCTTGTTGAAGAACCACAGGGTGTCCGTGCACATGGACTCACCGCCATAATAGGAGTTGCGTTTCCTGTCGTTGTTCATGCACGGCATGCACGCGGCGGTGCCGGCCGCGGCAGAGGCGATTCTGGGGAAATTCTGCATGTGCCACAGTCTTGCGTCGACGACTTCCCCGGGATTCGCAACCCGGACGCTGCCCGTTCCGGTCACGCTGATGGCCTTCAGGTTTTTGGCGCCGAACACGCCGCCATAGCCACCGGTGCGGCCGCTGACGCCGCTGCCGTGGATCAGTGCCGCTATCCTGGCCCGCGCTTCCCCTACGGGACCGATGCAGACGATCTGGGGCCGTGCCGTAGTAAACTCTTCGCCAATCTGCTGCCATTCCTCGCCGAAACGGGTTTTCCCTCCAACCATCGCCGTGATTCTGTCCTGCGTTTCATAGGTGCTGAGGCCCCACAGACCTTTGGCGTCTTCAATCGTGACTTTGTCATTGATGATATTGATCCAGACCGGTTTG
>JAKQNG010000277.1 GCA_029565915.1 Deltaproteobacteria bacterium | reverse complement strand
CGCATCATACAGATACGTCATCACCACGTCGGGCAGATCCCCGGCGTCGGGCTGGGGCGTATCGATGTTCACGTACTTGTGCGCCCCCATGAGCTGGCTGTACGCATTCCACGCATACAGATAGTCCGTCCGCTCCGCAGTCAGGGCCACACTGGGTTCCCGCGTTCAACGCGCGAAAAAAAGAATACTCGAAAATTCAATCCCGGAATGAAGAGCAGAAAAATTACCCGAGGCGAAAATGGGCCAGAATGACAGAATGACAGGACCGACCCCTTTGGACTCGACCCCTTTGGACTCGCGTTCCGCCGCAAATCCGCAATGGCGTTTTCCTCCGGAGACAAAGTTGTTTCTGCTCTTTCAATGACGGGTTTCATGGATACACTGTCCCGACGAGGAGAACGCAACAGATGATGAACAGACGGGAATTCATGATTGGCAGCGCGGCGGGGATGGGCATGGTCGCCGTGAGCTCCGGGTTTCTCACGTCCTGCGCCCATCCGCAGGCGGTGGTCCAGTCGCCCCGGCAGGTCGCCGGCGGCTATTTCAAGTCCGGGTTCGGCGTGGACGAAGACCTGATTCGCCGGGTGCTGAACGCGGCCATGGAAAAGGGCGGCGACTTCGCGGACGTCTTTTTCCAGCACCGGGTATCCGACTACGTCGGGTTCGAGGACGGTCAGGTGAACCGGGCCTATGCGCAGGTGGATCTCGGCTGCGGCATCCGGGTGCTGAAGGGCGAGCAGACGGGCTTCGCGTTTACCGAGGAGCTGACCGAGGAAAGCCTCCTCAAGGCGGCCCGGACCGCCGGTTCCATTGCCGATGCGCCCCGGGGCCGGACCGTGCCGGAAGGCCCTTTTGCGGGGGTCGAAATGCCGTCCCTGTATGCCCGGCGGCCCCTGTGGATGGACGTGACGCCCGAGCGCAAAATTGCCATCGCCCGCACCGTGGGTGAGCGGATGTCCGCCCTGGACGGCAGTGTCATCAAAGCCTCCACCTGGTTCGGCGACGAGGACGAGGCGGTGCTCATCGCCAGCACGGACGGCATCCTGGTCGAAGACATCCGGCCCATGACGCTCCTGTACGCCAACTGCACGGCAAAAAAAGGCGACCGGGTGGAATCGAACGGCTATTCCCGCAGCGCCCGGCGCGGGAACGACATGTACGACGACGTGCTGATGGAAGAAATGGCCCGCCGGGCCGTTGAGCGCACGCTGATCCTGTTCGACGCAAAGGTGCCCCCCGCGGGTGAGATGCCCGTGGTGCTGGCCCCGGCCACGTCCGGCATCCTGCTGCATGAGGCCATGGGCCACGGATTCGAGGCCGATTTCAACCGCAAGGGCACCTCCATCTTTTCGAGCATGATGAACAAATCCATCGCGGAACCGTTTGTCACCATCGTCGACACGGGCCTCGAAAAGGAAGCCCGGGGCGCCCTGAACGTGGATGACGAGGGAACGCCGGGCCAGCGCACCACCCTGGTGGAAAACGGCCGCCTTGTCTCCTACCTGCACGACCGCATCAGCGCGGAATTCTACCAGGTGCCCCGCACGGGCAACGGCCGCCGGGAGAGCTTCCGCCACGTGCCCATGCCCCGGATGCGGGTCACCACCATGGAAAACGGCCCCCACGACCCGGAGGAAATCATCCGCTCGGTGAAGAAGGGCCTGTACGCGGTGGACTTTGCCAACGGCGAAGTGGCCATCGGCGCCGGGGACTATTCCTTTTACGTGAAGACCGGGTACCTGATTGAGGACGGACGGCTGACGGCGCCGGTGAAAGACGCGAACCTCATCGGCAACGGTCCCGACAGCCTGCGGAAAATCACCATGGTGGGCAATGACCGGGAAATCGATCCGGGCACGTGGACCTGCGGCAAGGACGGCCAGTCCGTTCCCGTGGGCCTGGGGCTGCCGACGGTGAAGGTGTCCGCCATCACCGTGGGAGGAGTGAACGAATGAACCCGTCATCCAACGAACAGATTGCCCAGTTGCTCCTCGACGGGGCCAAGAAACGCGGCATTCCCGATGCGAAGGCCCAGGTCAGCGAGTCCCGCAGTGTCTCCGTGCTGTACCGCAAGGGTCGTCCCGACAGGGTGGAGGAGTCGAGCCGCCGGTCCGTGTCGATCAGCCTGTACGACAACGGCCGCTACAGCGCGAGCAGCTCCAACGACTTCCGCGAAGACGCCCTTCGCACCTTCCTCGACAACGCGGCGGCCATGACAAGGGCCATGGAGCCCGATCCCTTCCGCTGCATCACGGATCCGGCCCTGTACGAAAACCGGCAGGACCTGGACCTCAAGCTGTTCGATCCGGCAGTGGACGGCTTTTCCGACCGGCAGCGCCACGAGCTGGCGGCCCGGGCGGAGGCGGCGGCCATTGAAGCGGCGGGGGAGGCATTCATTTCGGCGGAGGCCGGGGTGGAAACCTCCTCGTCCAGCGCCGTGCAGCTCCACTCCAACGGGTTTTCCGGCGCCGTCAAGGGAACCGACATCTGGGTGTACGCGGAGGTGTCCCTGAAGGACGATGGGGATCGGCGACCGTCCGGCTACGATCTGTGCGGGGCCCGCTTTGCGGCGGATCTCGGGTCTCCTGCGGCGGTGGGCCGGGGGGCCGCCCATCGGGGCATGCTGAAGGTGGGCCAGTCGAAGGTGGAGACCCGGCGGTGCCCCATGATCGTCGAAAACCGCGCCGCCGGCCGCCTGCTGGGCGGATTCCTGGGCGCCGCGTACGGTCGCTCCCTGCAGCAGAAGCGCTCCTTCCTCGAAGGAATGGAAGGACAGAAAGCGGGTTCTCCGCTCTTTTCCCTGGTGGATGATCCATTCATCGAAAAAGGGTTCGGTTCCACCCTGTTCGACGGGGAAGGGATCAGCGCCCGGCGGCGGGACGTTGTGGAAGAGGGCGTTCTGCGCACCTTCTTCATCGACACCTATTATGGCAAAAAGCTGAACCGGCCGCCGACCACCGGCGATTCGTCCAATCTCGTATTCGCCACCGGCAACCGCACACCGGACGAGCTGGTGGCGTCCCTCGCTCAGGGCATCCTGGTGCGGGGCTTCATCGGCGGCAACACCAACAGCACCACCGGCGACTTCTCGCTGGGCGTCTTCGGCACGCTCATCGAGAACGGCCGGCTGACCCGGCCCGTGTCCGAGCTGAACATCTCGGGCAACCACAGGGATCTCTGGCACCGGCTGTCCGGCGCGGGAAACGATCCCTGGATCTACAGCACCACCCGTTGTCCGAGCCTGCTCTTCGACGACATCCAGTTCAGCGGAAACTGACCGGCCATGGCCATCCGTTCCACCATGGCCGTCATGGCCGTCGCGATGGCCGTCGCCGCCTGCCACAGCGCCGACGTCATCCATCGCCCCTCGGCGGACAGGGAGGGCTGCGCGTGGGCCATTCCCTTTTCCGGCGACGATTTCACCTTTGACGGCGCCCTGCCGGACCTGTACGGGGCGGTGTACTTTTCGGTCGCCCTGACACCGGAACGGCCCTGGGTGCGCCTCGAAACCAACGCCGTCGAAAGCGGAGCGGATCCGGTGATCTCGGTGCTGGACGAGACCGGCGGGCTGCTGCTGGCCCAGGTGGACGACAGCTTCATCGTCGACTCCGTCCATCCGGGATTCCATTTTCATGCACCTTCGCCGGGCACCTTCTGCATCAAGGTGGAGAGCTGGGAGGCCTGGATCGGGTCGTCGGTGCAGCCGGCGGATCCGCCCCTGAATGTTTCGTTCTGCGGACAGGTCATGCCCACGGCGGCCAGCGCCTTTGACGGGGCGGAAGGTCCCGTGGCGCTGGTGCCCGTGGACGCCGGCAACGGCTCCTCCTTCATCCGTGTGAACGGGACGCTTGCGGCCGGAGAACCGGATCGCTTCACCTTCGACGGCGTCGAACAGCTGGTGGAGGTGGTGGCGGACATGGCAACCGGCACCGGGGACGCGAGCCGTTCCGCGTCGGGCAGCGGCACCACGGCCACCGTGCGGGTGCGCATCGACAGCGGCGGGGCCACCTTGTCCGACCTGTCCTTCGAAAACGGCAACCGGCGACTCCTCGCGCGACTGCCCGGGGACGGACCCCATCAATTGGTCGTGGAGGAGGCCCCTTCCCATGTGGTCGGGACAAATGATTTCTACTCGCTGGCGGTGTTCCTGGTCGACGACCCGGGCCTGTCCGAACCGGTGGACGACAACGACAGCCCGGCCACCGCGGGCCTTCTCCCCCTCCGGGAGGACGACGGATACCGGACGGGCACCCTGCTCGGGGAGCTGTCCCCCGACGGCGACGTGGACGTGTTCCGTTTCGAGGCTGACCCCGGCGACACGCTGGAACTCCTGTGCGCCGCCGGAGCCATCGGCAGTAGCATCGACGGGTTTGCGGTGCGTCTCCTGAACGCCGCGGGCGACGTCGCGCGGGAGGATGTGGAAAACGAAAGGGCCGTCTACTGGTCGTTGTCCGCGGATGCCACCCTGTCGCCGGTGTGGTTCACCGATGGCGGCAGCTGGCACCTTTCCCTGTCCGGAAGCCCCGACGACCGGGCCACCGGACGCCTGTATTCCTGCTCCGTCGCCCTGTACCGGTGACCGTTGTCCGGACGGGTTTTCAAAAAATGCAGTCGGACAAAATTTTTTTGGCACAGTCCGCCCGGTTCCGGCCGAAAGAGGGGCATGACCCGGTGGCATTCCTTTCTGCGGAGTTTCGGCGATCTGCTGTTTGATCGGCGCTGCGCGGCCTGCGGCACATCCCTCGACCCGGCACTGACCGATGCGCCGGCGGCCCACCGGGTGTTCTGCCCCCTCTGCGCCGACGCCCTGGCGCCCATGGAAGGCTGCCGGTGTACCCGCTGCGCGGACCTGTTCGCCTCCGCACGCCGCAACCATGTGTGCGGTGACTGCCTGCGTCACCCGCCGCCTTTCGACACGGTGCTGTGCGACCTGCAGTACGGCGGACCCCTGGCACAGGCCATCGCCCGGTTCAAGTACGGCCCCCGCCCGACCCTCGCCGCGCCCCTGTCCACCCTGCTCTCCATCCAGCCGGTGTCCGTGGACGTGGCGGTGCCCGTGCCCCTCTCGCGCAGCCGCCTGATATCCCGGGGCTTCAACCAGGCGGCCCTGCTGGCAGCAGCCGCCGCCCGCTGCCGGCACATTCCCGTGGACGCCTTTTCCCTGCGCCGCCGCGAGGGCGAAACCCAGGTGGGCAAAACGGGCGCACAGCGGCGACGGGACCTGTCCCGCGTGTTTTTCGTTCAGCGGCGCAACGCCTTTTCGGGCCGGCGGGTGCTGCTGGTGGACGATGTGGTGACCACCGGGGCCACGGTCCGGGCGGCGGCCACCATCCTGCGGCGGGAAGGGGGCGCGGCGTCGGTCACCGTGCTGTGCCTGGCGCGGACCACCACCGGCCCCTGACAGTCTCCGCTCCTTTTCAAAGGTCGGAGAAATCAGTCACTTGCAATATATGCAATGCGTTCATCAATTGCGCACCCGGGTGCGCAATTCAGTGTTCCTTCGATTGTATCGTATGTCCCGACGGGTTGAACATAATCCCTGCGGCCCTCCGGCCATGGACGGGGTCATGAATTCAATTCTTGAACCGCCGATCCAGGGCGCCCACGGGACATTCGTCCACACAGGCCATGCACTCGCCGCAGGAATCGGGCAGCACCGCGCCGAAGGCCGGGCCCACGACCGTGACAAATCCGCGCTTCTTGTAGCCGAGCAGGGATTTTCCGATCACCTCGTCGCAGATTTTGATGCAGATGCCGCACTTGATGCACTTGTTCCGATCATGAACGATGGACGGGTGTCGGATGTCCACCGGATCGATGACCTTCATCCCGCCGACGGCGCCCGGCTTCGCGCCAGAGGCCTCGCTGTGGCTCTTCAGGGTGCAGGTGTTCTTTGCCGTGCAGGAGCATTCGAAGCACCGGGCCCCCTCGGCGATGACCGACTCTGCGCTGGCCGTGCCGGTCACTTCCCCGAACGTGGTGCGTCGTGCCTCCAGCGGAATGTGCGGGAGGGTGAGCCGCGGCGCACTGGAGACTTCCTTCAGCAGCACCACGTCGTCCTTTGACATGGAGCGCCAGTGGCCCCGGGACACATTGATGGTCGGCGGCTCCAGATGGGGCCGACCCGCCAGCTGATCGAGGATAGCCAGGGCAGCCTTCCGACCGGCCGCCACCGCCTCCACCACCGTGGCCGCACCGCTCACGCAGTCGCCGGCGGCAAACACCCGCTCGTCCATCCGCAGCTCTTCCTTTGTGGCATCCACATCGCCCCAGCGGTTTGTCTTCAACCCTTCCGGGGCATCCGTCGCCTGACCGATGGCCGCGATGACCGTGTCCGCTTCCACGTCGAAATCCGATCCCTCCTGGGGAACGGGCCGCCGCCGGCCGGAGGCGTCCGGTTCGCCCAGCGTCATGCGGATGCAGGTGAGGATCAGCTTTCCGTTTTCGCGGCGCAGTCTGGATGGCGCCGTCAGGAATTCGAAGCGGACCCCTTCTTCTTTCGCCTCGCGGATTTCGATGGCTTCCGCGGGCATTTCCTTTTCGGTGCGCCGGTAGAAACACGCCACGTTCCCGCTGCCCAGCCGCACGGCGGTCCGCACGCAGTCCATGGCCGTGTTGCCGCCGCCGATGACGATGGTGCGGCCGGGATTGTCGCCTGTCGCGTCGTCGAGGGCAATTTGTCGCAGCCAGCGGATGCCGTCCTGCGCCAGTTCTTCGCCTTCGCAGCGCATGGGCGACGCCTTCCAGCAGCCGATGGCCACCACCACCGCGTCGTATTTCGATTTCAGCTCATCAAGGGAGATGTCCTTTCCGAGCCGGACATTACAGGTACTGGTAATCCCGCCCATCCGATCGAAATGGGCCAGCTCCCGATCAAGGATGGCCTTGGGGAGCCGGTATTCGGGAATGCCGTAGCGCAGCATGCCGCCGAGGCGGGGCATCATCTCAAAGATGTGGGAGGACAGGCCGCCCTCCCGCCGCAGATAGTAGGCCGCCGCGAGTCCCGCCGGCCCGCCGCCGACGATGGCCACTTTGCGATCGATGAGGGGCGCGCACTCTTCCATGTAGGTGTCGTAGTGCAGGTCCGCGGCCAGCCGCTTGAAGTCGTTGATGGCCACCGGCAGATCCCACAGGTTGCGGCGGCAGTCCTTTTCGCAGAACCGCGGGCACACCCGACCGATGGACAGGGGCAGGGGAATCCGCTGCTTGATGATCCGCAGCCCTTCGAGGAAGTCGCCCTTTCGCCCTTCGCGCACGTATTCTTCCACCTTTGCGTGGGCCGGGCAGGCGATGGTGCAGGGCGCTTCGCAGTCTCCCGTGTGTTCGGACAACAGCAGGTCGAGGGCCGCCCTGCGCATGTTGCGCACTTCGTCCGTGGAGGAGTCGTAGTGCTGGCCGGCCTGGGGCAGTGCCGCGCAGGACGGGAGCCAGCGGCCCGATTCCGCGTGCTTCACCACGCAGACAAAACAGGACGTGGTTTTCGACACCTTCTGGTTGTGGCAGAGGGTCGGAATGACAATGCCGTGACGGGTGGCCACGGCGAGAATCGTCTCGCCCGGTTCCGCGATCATCGTCTGTCCGTCGATGGAAAATGTCACTGACTGTCCCATCACCCCACCTCCTTCGCGCTGTGGAAACCGGTGCCTCCGGGAATCCGCGATACGGCATCCACGGGGCAGGCTTCGATGCAGCTGTTGCAGCGCGTGCAGATCCGGTTGTCCACGATGTAGTCGGCGCTGATGGCGTCCACCGCGCAGTTCTTGATGCAGAGACCGCATTCCGTGCAGGTCACTTTGTTGATCGACACATCGACAAGGGCCGCGCATTCGAGGGCGGGGCACTGGCGGTGCACCACATGGGCGGTGAATTCGTCCCGGAAGAAGCGCAGGGTGGCCAGCACGGGATTGGGCGCCGTCCGGCCGAGGCCGCAGAGGGAACCGTTGATGACCTTTGTTGCCATGTCCTCGAGGAATGTGACGTCCGTCTCGGAACCCAGTCCGCGGGTAATCCGCTCAAGGGCTTCGAACATGCGCTTGGAGCCCACCCGGCAGAACGTGCACTTGCCGCAGGATTCCCGGTGGGTGAAGTCGAGGAAGTAGCGCGCGGTTTCCACCATGCACCGGTTCTGCCCGATGACGATGAGGCCGCCGGAACCCATGATGGCGCCAAGGGATATCAGCGAATCGTAGTCCACCGGCGTATCGAACATCGAGGCGGGGATGCAGCCGCCGGATGGTCCGCCGGTCTGCACCGCTTTGACCGAACCCTTCGGCGCGCCGCCGATGTCGTAGATGATTTCGGCAAGTGTGATGCCCATGGGCACTTCGATGAGGCCGGGACGGGGTACATCACCGGCCAGAGCAAAGAGTTTGGTGCCGCGGCCGCCGGGGGTTCCCACCGCCGCAAACGCCTGGGCCCCTTCCTGCAGGATGAGCGGGATGTTGGCAAAGGTCTCCACGTTGCTGATCATGGACGGCTCGCCGAAATAGCCGCTCTCCGTCGGGAAGGGGGGACGGAACCGCGGCATGCCGCGCTTTCCTTCGAGGGAGTGGATGAGGGCAGTTTCCTCACCGCACACAAAAGCCCCGGCGCCCTCCTTGATGACGACCTCCAGCTCATCGCCGTTGATGACGTTGAAGCCTCGCTCCCTGATGCGCGCGATGGCCACCTTCAGATTCCGGATGGCCACCGGGTATTCGGCGCGGCAGTAAATGAACACACGCCGTGCGCCCGTGGCATGGGCGGCGATGAACATGCCCTCCAGCACCTGATAGGGCAGCGACTCCATGAGGGAGCGATCCATGAACGCCCCGGGATCGCCTTCGTCCGCATTGCAGATGAGGACCTTTGACGGGGCGGTCTGAGCGGCCAGCAGGCCCCATTTGACCCCCGTGGGAAACCCGCCGCCGCCGCGTCCACGCAGTCCAGAGGCCTTTACCTGCTCGACGACCGCATGCCGGTCCATGGCAAGGGCCTTCTGCAGGCCGGTGAACCCGCCGTGTTGCTCGTAGGCGTCGATGTCGGTGGGTTCGAACCGGCCGATGAGGCGCGTGAGTTTTCCCGTGCGGGGACGTCCCATGTGAAACCGGCGGTCCTCCGCGAGGGAGAGCACCGCATCGATGTCCTTGTCGGCGGCGCTGACATTGCCGAACATCACCGACCCCTCATCCGTCACCACTTCGACGAGCGGCTCCGCATAGCAGTGGCCGATGCAGCCGACGCCCATGACGGGGGCGGAACACTTTTCAGAGAGTTTCGTCATCACGTCGGCGGCACCCGCCGCGAGTCCGCAGGAGCTGACGCCGACCCGGATGGACTGAATATTCATGGTCATCCCTGCCTTCTGTATTTCTTAATGATTTTCAATGACTGGCGCCGATCCAGATTGCCGGAGACCTCGCCGTTTACCGCGATGACCGGTGCGAGGCTGCAGCAGCCCAGGCAGGCCACGGTTTCCAGAGAAAAGAGGCCTTTTTCATCGGTTTCGCCGTCCCGGATGCCCAGTTCCGTTGAAATCCAGTCCCCGACCAGGGCGCTCCCCTTGATGTGGCAGGCCGTACCGTCACAAACGCTGACGCGGAACCTGCCCGGTTTGACGCGCTTGAACTGGGCGTAGAAGGAGACCACGCCCTCCACCTCTGCGGGAGGTACGCCGAAATACGCGCTGCAGGCCAGAAGGGCGTCTTCGGAGAGATAGCCCTCCGTTTCCTGGATCACCTGCAGCCCTTTGATGAGATTGCGCCGTTCCGGTTCCACGTGATTCAAACAGGAGTAAGTCATTGCACACCTCGCAGCCGGCCAGTTCGCGGAAATGGTCCGTCGGGTTCCGGCCTGCGGCGATGATAGGCAGAACGGTGGATTTCGCAACGGTGGATTTCGCGCCGGTTTTCCAAAGTGTTTCGCCTTGACTTTCCACCTGTATTAAAAGTACGATTCCCAACCAGTTGACCGAACCGGCCATTGTCCCAAGGAGGCAGTCACCATGAGCGGAGAGCTCACCCAATTTGAACAGAAATCGGCACTCACGCCCAAGCAGATGCCCTATGCCATCATCGGCGGATGTATTCTCGCATTTATTGTCGTATTGCTCGTGACGGCGTTCGGGAAAAACGAAGCGGTCAACGATCTGCATCAGATGGGCAAGGAAAACGCCGCACAGGCCACAGCCCCCGCCGCGACGTCCGGAAGCGCCGGCAGCATCGACGATATTTAAGAGCCATTCATGCTCAGGGTGAAGTTCTGGGGAGTCCGGGGGTCGATTCCCACTCCGGGTCCGGGTACGGCGCGAACCGGCGGCAATACGAGCTGCGTGGAAGTCTCTGCCGGCGATACGCTGATCATTCTGGACGGCGGGACCGGCCTGCGACTGCTCGGCGACGATCTCCTGCGCCGGGGAAAGCCGGTCAAGGCCTTCATGTTCTTCAGCCATGTGCACTGGGATCACATTCAGGGTTTTCCCTTCTTCGTGCCCATTTTCATCAAAGGCAACGAGCTGTATCTCTACGGTGGCAGGAATCTCGAAATGACGCTGGACGAAACCCTGGCCGGCCAGATGAATTTTCCCAACTTCCCGGTGACGCTGGAAGCCTGCACCGCGAAGATCCATTTCTGCGAATTCGACGACGGCCAGACCCTCACCCTGGCGCCGGGCCTTACTATCCGCGGGTTGCCCCTCCAGCACCCCAACGGTTGTTACGGCTACCGGGTCGAGTATGAGGGAAAGACCTTTGCCTACTGCACCGACACGGAACACGGCGCGGATCCGCAAAAACCCGATGAAAATGTTCTGGCGCTGGCGCGGGATGCGGACCTGTTCGCCTACGATGCCCAGTATACGCCCGAGGAATACACCGGTTCCGCCGGCGGCCTGCCGAAGGTCGGCTGGGGCCATTCCACCTTTGTGGAGGCAGCCAGGCTGGCAAAGCTGGCGAATGTGAAAAAGCTGATTCTCTTTCACCACGATCCGTCCCATGACGACGCGAAGGTGGAGGAGATGGAACAGGCGTGTGTCCGCCTGTTTCCCGAGACCGAAGCCGCCCGCGAAGGCCGGGAATTCAATCTGTAGATGTCCTATCTTGTACTGGCCAGAAAGTGCAGGCCCGGTCGCTTCGACGAGGTCGTCGGGCAGAGTCACATCACCCGGACCCTGGCCAATGCGATCCGGATGGACCGCGTGGCCCACGGATTTCTCTTTTCCGGAGTCCGGGGCGTGGGCAAAACCTCTCTGGCGCGGATTCTGGCCAAATCCCTCAACTGCAAGGACGGTCCCACGGACAGCCCCTGCGGCGTCTGTGATTCGTGCCGCAGCATCACGGACGGCAATGCTGTGGATGTCATCGAAATCGACGGCGCGTCAAACAACTCCGTGGACGACATCCGGGAACTGCGGGAAACCGTTCCCTACCGCCCCATCATCGGTCGCTATAAAATCTACGTCATCGATGAAGTGCACATGCTCTCGGTGAGCGCCTTCAACGCGCTGCTGAAAACCCTCGAAGAGCCGCCGCCCCATGTGAAGTTCGTATTCGCCACCACGGAGCCCCACAAGATTCCGTCCACGATCCTGTCCCGGGTGCAGCGGTACGATTTCCGGCGCATTCCCACGGCGGCCATCGTGGAGCGGCTGAAAGCGATTCTCAAGGACGAAGGCATTCAGGCCGAGGACGGCGCCATTGCCATCGTGGGACGGGAAGCGGACGGCTCCATGCGGGATGCCCTGTCCATTCTCGATCAGGTGCTGGCCGCCGGGGAGACGACCATCACCGCCCGGCAGGTGGCCGATCTGCTGGGCGTGGTGGGGCGACAGGTGTATTTCGAGCTGTGCAGCGCCATTCTCTCCGGCAATCCGTCGGGGGCACTGCAGATCATTTCAGATATTGACCATCAGGGATTCGACATCCCCACTTTTACCAAGGGCCTGCTGGAACACCTGCGCAATCTGGTGGTGGCCGCGGTCTGCGCCGACGACCTGTCGTTTCTCGACCTGCCGTCCGAAGAAATCGATGCGCTCCGGTCCCAGACCCGCTCGGTTTCGAGGGATTCGATTCACCGGGTGTTCAAGCACGTGAGCGAGGCCTATGAGGAAATCGCCCGCTCGCCGTTTCCGCGCATCCTGCTGGAAGCCACGGTGGCCCGGCTGGCGGATCTGGGCGAGCTGCTGCCCGCATCGGTCGTTCTTCAGAGACTCGAACAGCTCGAGGCGACCCTCCGCTCCGGCGGTCCCTCCGTTCCGCCAGCGCCGGGCAGTCCGCCACCGCGTCGTCCGCCGGACACGCCCCCCGCCCCCCGACGGACCGGGCCATCGTCTTCTTCCGCGAAACCGTCCGGAACCACCACCGCCGCTGCCGGCACCGTTGCCGCCGTTGCCCCCGTCGCCCCCGAAGCCCTTCCGGCGCCCCTGTCCAGGGAGGAATGGGAGCGCTGGCTCGGTCGACTGGCATCAAAGGTTCCCGCCTGGGCATCCCTGCTGGAGAGGGCCTCGCTGAGCGACGGTAGCCACCAGAAACGGTTGATCCTTCTGTTCGACGAAGATGATTCGTTTGCCGCGTCCCGGGCGAAGGATCCGTCGTTTGTCAGCGGAGTGGAAAAGGCGCTGCGGGAACTGCAGGGCCATCCGGTGACCATCGAAGTAACGGTCTGTCGACTGGGCGATCGCTCCACGCTGGCGCAGCAGCGGCTGGCGTCGGATGAAGAACAGCGCAAAAAGGAAGACGCCGCGCGCAATCACCCCGTGGTGAAGGGCATCGAAGCGGCGCTTGGCGGAAAGATTTCACAGATCCGGACAACCTGATCGAGGAGGCGAAGCAATGTCGAAAGGCAAAGGAAAATCCGGCGGCCCGCGGATGGCGATGCGGGGCGGCATGTCGGAAATGATGAAGCGGGCGTACCGCATTCAGACAAAGCTTGGAGAAATCAAGGAGCAGATGAAGGCGGAGTCGTGGACCGCGGAAGCGGCGGGCGGGAAAATCAAGGTCACCATCACGGGCGAAAAGGAAGTGTCCGCGATGGAGATTCACAAGGAGCTCGTCAATCCCGAAGATGTGGCAACCCTGCAGGATGCGCTGGTGTCCGCCGTGAATGCGGCCCTGCGGCTGGCAGATGAAAAAATCGATGCGGCCACTTCGGACGTGACCGGCGGCATGAAACTGCCGGGGTTGTTCTGAACCCGCGTTCATGACCGGACCCATTCACGAGCTGATTGAACTGTTTGCCCGGTTTCCCGGCATCGGCCGGCGCAGCGCCACCCGGCTGGTGTTCCACCTGCTGGACATGAATCCCGAATTTGCGGCCCGGCTGGGGGAATCCCTCCTGTCGTTTCACCAGCGCATCGTCCGCTGCGGCGTCTGCGCCAACATGTCCGACAGCGACCCCTGCGGCATCTGCACGGATCGGGGGCGGGACAAGACGACGATCTGCGTGGTGGAAAACGTGCCCGATCTGTGGGCAGTGGATGCCGGCGGCACTTACCGGGGACGCTTCCACGTCCTTCACGGTCTGTTGTCCCCTCTGGACGGCATCGGTCCCGACGACCTGCACCTCGAACAGCTGCTGGAGCGGGTGGCAGCAGGCGGCGTTGCCGAAGTCATTGTGGCCACCCGTCCGTCGGTGGAAGGGGAAGCGACGGCCCTGCTGATTCGCCGCACCCTTGAAAAAACCGCCGTGAAAGTGTCGCGGATCGCCTCGGGCGTGCCCCACGGCAGCGAACTGGAATATGCGGACGCGCGCACCCTGGAGCGGGCATTTGCGGATCGGCGGGAACTGCCATGACCCGGCGGTTGGCAGAGCAGCTGGCGTTGCTGGCGTTGTTTTTTTCTGCCATCGGATGCGGCGCGGTGCCCCGTCCGGCAGACGGATACGCACGTGCGGCGGACCTGCTGAAAGACCTGCGGGCGGAGCAGGAGCGGATTTCATCGTTCCGCATGTCCGGCACCGTGGATCACGTGGGCGGTCAGAGGGTGCAGGGAACCGTCTACCTGTTCGGGCAGTCGCCGGATCGGCTGCGCATGGATGTCCTGTCGCCCTTCGGCACCACCCTCAGCGTCCTCACCGCCGACGGAGGCGCCTTCGGCCTGTCGGATTTTCAGAACGGCCGCTATTTTTCGGGCGAGGCGAACGCCTGCAATGTGGCCCGGTTCACGGGCATTTACCTGCCGCCGCAGGAGGTGGCGCTGGTGCTCACCGGCGGCACGCCGATGATTCCCGGAGATGCATCTCTCGACTGGAACGGTCGGGGATACTACGAGGTGACCATTTCTGCCGGTGCCCTGCAGCAGACCATTTCGGCGGGGCCGGGTCCCCATCCGGTGGTCCACCGCTCGGTGTTGCGCGAAAACGGCGTGGTGGTGTACGACATCGCTTTTGACGCCCGCCGGATGGTGTCAGAGGAGAGCGTGCCCTTCGAAATCCGCATCCGCATGCCGAAGGATGCCGGTGAAGTGTTCATCCGGTACGACGACGACGGCGTGGAGTTGAACATTTCATTGCCCGATGACGCCTTTGTGCAGACCGTTCCGCCTTCCCTGACGGTGGAACCCCTCGTCTGCGAATCAGACGGGTAGCCGCAGGCAGACCACCCGTTCGCGTCCCGCCAGATCCGGCACCACGTCGCCCGCAACACCGAGACAGCGAGGGCCCAGCTCCCGGGCGACAACCGGCACCTGCCGGGGATCCATTTCGATGAACAGCCATCCTCCGGGTTTGAGGAACGCACCGGCGTCGGACAGGATGCGGCGGATGATCGCCAGTCCGTCGGGTCCGCCATCCAGCGCCATGCGGGGCTCCGCGCGGACTTCCCTGGCGAGGGTGTTGATTTCGGCGTCGATGACGTAGGGCGGATTCGTCGCGATGAGGTCGTAGGCGCGACCGACCGGCAACGCATCGAACAGGTCACCTTCGTACAGGGAAATCCGATGGGCCAGATTGTGACGCGCAACATTGCTGGCCGCAACGGACAGGGCGGCACCGCTCAAATCGGCGGCGTCCACGGCGGCATCGGGAAATTCCGTTGCCAGGGCCACCGCGATGCACCCGGATCCGCAGCACAGATCGAGGATCCGCGACGGCGCGGACACCCGGTCAACGGTCGCTTCCACAAGGGTTTCCGTCTCCGGCCGCGGCACCAGCACGTCTTTTGTCACTTCGAAGTCGAGGGACCAGAACTCCTTTTTGCCGATGATCACCGCCGCACTTTCCCCCGCGCGACGCCGGGATACGGCGGACTTCAGGGTCCCGCGTTCCGCGTCGTCGAGGGGGCGGTCGAAATGGGTGTAGAGATAGAGGCGATCCGTTTGAAGGACCGCGGAGAGGAGCAGTTCCGCTTCCAGCCGGGGAGAGGGAATGTCCCGCCGTCGCAGGTCCTCCGCGATCCAGTCCAGGGCGGCCTTCAAGGTCCAGGTCTGTTCCATGACAGGGCGCGTGTACCACACTCTGTCGCCGCCACCCAACGGATATCCATCCCCATTGATTCCGGTGTACAATGATCCGCGGATGATGAAACGGAACCAATTGAGGATATGGTGGCCGGTGCTTCTGCTGCCCGTTCTGTTTGCGGCGGCGGTTCCCTCCGTTGCCGGCGATGCCACTGTCGCCCCGGGGCCCGGCACCCGGCTTGCCTCCCTTACCGCGCCGGCGCCCGCAACGGATCCGCCGGTGGTCCTCGTGGTCATCGACGCGCTGAACGCATCCCATACGGGGGCGTGGGGATACCAGAGAGACACGACTCCCGCTCTGGATGGACTGGCCCGCAGAGGGGCCCGGTTCACCTCGTGGATCAGCAGCTCCTCCTGGACGCGGCCCGCCTTCACCACCATCCTGACGGGCCTGCCCAAAAAAGCCCACGGTCTGGAAATGGGCGAAAAGCCCCTGCAGCCGCGCATCACCACCATGGCGGAGCGGTTCGCGAAGGCCGGCTACCGCACGGCCGCGTTCATCGGCAATCCGCTCATTTCGCGAAAATGGAACCACCATCAGGGATTCGAGGTGTTTGCCGACGAAAGCACCCATGGTCCGTTTCCGCCGGCGGACGTGCTGGTGGACGCCGCCATCCGGTGGATCGACGGGGTGAAGGATCGGCCATTTTTCCTGTGCGTGTTCCTGTCCGACCCCCACGCGCCCTACGAGGCGCCCGCCGCCGCCCGACGGTTTTCCCTGCATGTGACACCGCCCACTACCAGTCCGCCGCGGGAGGTCATGTCGCCCTGGACCGCCGCGGAACAGGAGGCCATCATCGCCGCCTACGACGACGAGGTCGCCTTTGCGGATGCGGGTCTCGGCCGGTTGCTCGATCACCTCGATGCCATGGGCCTGGGGGAGCGCGCGGTGGTGGCGGTGACCGCGGATCACGGCGAAATGATGGGCGAGCACAACGCCTGGCAGCACGCCTGGCACATGTGGGAGCCGGTGGTGCGCGTACCCATGGTGCTGGCGGCGCCCGGGCGCATTCCCGCGGGTGTCGTCGTCACGGGAACCGCTGGTCACGAGGACCTGATGCCCACCCTTCTTTCCCTTGCGGGAATCCCTTCCGGCGGTCCGTCGATCTTCACGCCGGGAAACCGGCGCCCCTTCACCGCCTACGACGCGGCAGGGGTGCGCCGCAGCGCCCTGCGGGAAGGGCGGTGGAAGCTGGTGCGGTATGAAAAAGTGAGTGCTGCCACCTTCGGAAAGCAGAACGACGAAACCCGTTACCCCTCCCTGACGCAGCCGGCGCCCAGGTATGAACTCTTCGACCTGGAAGCGGATCCCGGGGAGCTGGACAACCGGATCGACCGTCCGGGCGATCCCGTCCTGTTGGAATCCCTGAAAGCGGAGCTGCGACGACGCTGTCCATGGAAACAGGCACCGGCCCGGATTCCCCGTCTGGATCCGGAGACCCTGGACGCCCTGCGGGCCGCTGGATATCTGGAATAGCGGAATCATTATCGTTTTTGTCATCCGGGCACTTTTCTGGGATGGCGGCGGGTTTTGTGCTACATTTAATTACAATGTAGCCAAAGGAGTGTTTCATGATGACCGAACGCCGCCTGGAAGCCCTTCGCCGGAGCATGACCCGGCCCCTGGAAATCCACTGCCTCGACAGCGGGAAGTCGTTCCGCGGTGAATCCGTGGACCTGTCCGACGGCGGTCTGCGCGCCATGATGCTGGACGATGGGCCGCCCCCCGGGGCCACCGTGATGCTGCACCTGTACTTCGACGACCTCGTTACGCCAGTGGAGAGTTTCGGTCGCGTGGCCTGGCGTTCGTCCCTGCCCGTGGGGGACGGCCTCCAGGTGGGATTGATGCTCGGCACCGAAGAAATGCCCGCCGCCGAAAGGAACCGGCGCCCAGACCTGTCTGTGCCTGCGGTGGAGGACTGCCGGCGCAGCATCGAAAGCGAACAGACCGTTGTGGCCGTGCAGCCCCTTCCGGCGCCTTTGCCCGCGGAGGAAGGCGCCGATGAGGCCCTCGTGCTGAAACCGGGCGAAAAGCTGCATGTGTCCTTCTGCGGCCACCCCGGACAGGCGACCATCTGCGACGTGGGGACCGTGGACGAAGATGGACACGTGCTGGTCACCCTGCGCCTGAAAGACGTTTCGTCCTTTGCCGTGCCGGTGGCGAGCGGTGTGTGGAGCACGCCCGAGTCCGATGACATCGACGTGTCCGCGTGGCGGGCGGATCCCCTGCACAACGCCGTGTCCCTGGTCAAACAATACGGTGGTCCCGCCCTGGCGTGGCTGCGGATGCACGGCACTCCCCTGGCGGTCGCTGCGGTGCGCTACGGCAGGCCGGCTGCCGTCGTCCTTCTCGATCGGTTCCACCGGATCGCCGCACGGGTGACACCGCATGTTGAAAAAGTGGCCCGACGGGTCGTGCCGCGGATGGCTGCGGCCGGACGCCACCTGCGCAACGCCGTCCTGTCCGGCTGGGTACGGATTCCCGCGCCGTTCCGCGCAAGGGCTGTTGCGCTGGTCACCGCGGCGATCGATCGCGTGAAATCATTCCTGCCCGCCCGGACGCTGTCCGCCTGAACCGCCGTGGCCGGTGGCGGCCGGAAAAACGGCGACGGATGGTACCCGGACCGGGACAGAGGAGCGCTGCGCGGTAACGACCGCCCGCGCAGATCCAGCGCGGAAAACCGATTGCACCACAATAAGGGGAGAATCAGAGTCGTTCGATGTCTTCAATGGACAGGCCGGTGATGTCGGAGATTTCCGCAGCGTCCATTCCCCGGGCTTTCAGGCTGACGGCGATCTGAAGCTTCTCTTCCTCTCGCCCTTCTTCCCTCCCTTTCGTTTCGCCTTCGGCCATGCCTTCTTCACGCCCCTTTACCAGACCCGCCGCATGGCCGTCGTCGTAGCTGTCGGCTTTGATCGTGGAGACGTCCCGAAGGTATTTCTGCCGCGCCACGTATCGCTGCATGAGCTCGTCGTTGGCCGTAAACGCTTCGTAAAGGAGGTGGGCCTCCCGGATGGCGGGA
>JAKQNG010000058.1 GCA_029565915.1 Deltaproteobacteria bacterium | reverse complement strand
CAGAACTACAACAAGCACATCTCCGCCATCACCGATGTGACCGTTCACGGCAGCCGGGACGCTCAGGTGGACTTTTCGTGGACCCTCGGTTTCAGCATCTTCGGCATCACCTCCCGCAACCAGCTGGGCCCGGTGCCGGAGGGCATCATGCTGCGCGCGGTGGACGGAGATATGAAGGGCGCCGCCTGGCGCTGGCAGGTGGTGCCCGAGTCCTCGGCCACATCCATCGTGGCCTATCACGCGTTTGCCGACCCGGCCCGGACCGGCGCCATCCTGGAGGCCACGGTGATCCGGGAACCCTACCTGGAGCACGGACTCGTGATGGGCAGCAACATCGTCATGATGAAGGCCATGCGCCGCGTCGTCGAGACCGACCCCCGTCGCTGACCCTGCAGAACTGCACGCCGCAACATTTTCCCTTGGCGGATGGCGCCAACTGCGTAAAGGTGTGGCTCCGATGACGGCACACCGGACGACACAACGCCGGGCAGGAGGAGCGGCCATCCCATGATGGAGCACCACGTATGGATATTTCTCAGCATGGGCATCCTGCTGGGCGCCGCCCGCCTGCTGGGGGAACTCACCAAACAGATGGGACTCACCTCCCTGCTGGGGGAAATCGGCGCGGGCATCCTGCTCGGGCCCACCGTGCTGGGGGCACTCCAACCGGAGGTCTTTTCTTCGCTGTTTCCCTCCAGCGGCGAAGGAGCGGATGTCCTGAAGGCGCTGACAGCGGTATCCATCGCCATGTTCCTGCTCGTGTCCGGCATGGAGGTCGACCTGTCCACCGTGTGGCGCCAGGGACGGCGCGCCCTGATTGTCAGCGCCACCGGCGTAGTTCTTCCCTTTGCCGTGGGCGTGGCGGCACTGTTTCCTTTGTTCCTGGGCATGGGCACCGTGGACAACCCGCTGGTGTTTCCCCTGTTCTGGGGCACGGCCCTCAGCATCTCCGCCCTGCCGGTCATCGCCCGGGTGCTCATGGAGCTGAATCTGTTCCGCACGGACATGGGCATGATCGTCATGCCCGCGGCGGTGGTGCAGGACGTGCTGGGATGGTGCGTGTTCGCGGTGGTGCTCAGCATGATGGGCATCAACCAGACGTTTTCGATTGGTGAAACCATCGCCTACACGCTGGCCTTTTCGGCCTTTGCCGTCGTCGTGCTGCGCCGCGTCTTCGACCGGGTGATTCCCTGGATCTCCGCCCACTGGGACAGTCCCGGGGCCATCATCGGCATCGGTGTGTCCGTGGCGCTCATCGCCGCTGCCTTTACCGAGTGGATCGGCATCCACGGCCTGTTCGGCGCCTTTTTTGTGGGCATCGCGCTGGGCGATTCGAGGCACCTGAACGAGCGGACCCGGTTTGCCTTCCACCAGTTCATCTCGTATTTCTTCGCACCGCTCTTTTTTGCCTCCATCGGCCTTCAGGTGGACTTCGGCCGCCACTTCGACATCGTTCTCGTGCTCACCGTGCTGGGCATCGCCACCTTCGGCAAGCTGGCGGGTTCCCTGGTGGGCTGCCATCTCGCGGGCATCAGCCGACGGGACGCGGTCGCCATCGGGTTTGCCATGAACGCCCGGGGGGCCATGGAAATCATTCTGGGACTCGTCGCCCTCCAGTACGGCATCCTGTCCGAGAAGCCCTTCGTCGCCCTCGTCGTAATGGCATTGTTCACCTCCCTGGCCAGCGGCCCCATCATCAAGCGGGTGCTGCGACTGAAGCGACTGCCCATCCTGACGGATTTCATGTCCGGCCGCACATTTCTGCGGTTCGACGAGCCGACCATGCCCCGGGCGGAAATCATCCGACGTATGGTGGAGGCCATCGGCACCACCCCGCGCACCCGCATCGACGTGGACGCGGTCGCCCGACTCGTGCTGGAACGCGAAGAGCTCATGCACACGGGTATCGGGGATGGCATCGCCATTCCCCACGCCCGCATTCCCGGCGTCGATAAACCCCGCATCGCCATCGGCATCACCAGGGACGGCGTGGATTTCGACGCCCCGGACGGCAAACCCGCCCGCATCGTCATCCTGCTGCTGACACCGGTGGAAGACACGAACCTGCCGCTTGAAATCTTTGCCGAGATCGCCCGGACCTTTTCGTCCGACGACACCCGGCTGAAGGTGTTTCAGGCCATGAATTTCACGGAGCTGAAGGCGGTTGTGAAACACGCGGCGGGCGCCGCAAGGCGGCAGAAGGTGCTGAAATGGCCCCTGTGATTACTGCAGCCGGATGATCGCGTAGAGCCAGCCGCCCCGCCGGAACAGGCGCAGCAGCATCTGGTCGCCTTTTCTGAGGGACGATGAGGCCGCCCGGAATTCCTCCACCGACGAAACGGGCTTTCTGTTCACTTCGACGATGATGTCCCCTCGCGCCAGGGCTTTTGCCGGACCATCCGGAGCCACACCGGTCACCACCACGCCGGTCACGCCGTCAGCGCCAAGCCGGGTGCGGGTCCGGTCGTCCAGTGGCGCAACGGAGAAGCCCAGATTCTTTGCCGCTTCGTCCCCGGCCTTTGCCGGTCCGGCTTCTTCGCTGAAATCTTCGGGCATATCGCCCACGGCGATACTCAGCTCCTGCTCCTTTGCGTCCCGCAGGATGCGGAAAGGGACGCTCCGACCCGGTGCCACGCCAGCCACCAGCGCCGGCAGATCCCGTGACGAGTTCAGCTTCCGCCCGTCCACTTCGAGGATGACGTCCCGTTCCTTCAGTCCGCCCTTTTCGCCGGGGGAACCGGGATTCACCCGGGTCACCAGGGCGCCACTGCTGTCCTTTGCGCCGAGGAATGCCGCCAGCTCCTTGTCAAGCGGCTGGAACACGATGCCCAGCCAGCCGCGGACCACCTTTCCCTTTTCGCGAATGCTGTCGATGAGCCCCCGGGCCAGGTCGGAGGGAATGGCGAAACCGATGCCCTGTCCGGTCCGGGTGATGGCGGTGTTGATGCCCACCACCTCACCGGCCAGGTTGAACAGTGGCCCTCCCGAATTGCCCGGGTTGATGGAGGCGTCCGTCTGGATGAAATCGTCGTAGGGACCGGCGCCGATGACCCGCTCCTTCGCCGACACGATGCCCGAGGTGACCGTGTGGTCGAGGCCAAAGGGATTGCCGATGGCCACCACGTGGTCGCCCACCTTCAGCGCGTCCGAACTGCCAAAATTGACTACGGGCAGGTTCGACGCGTCCTTCAGCTTCAGAAGGGCCACATCCGTCCGCTCGTCGGAGCCCACCACTTCCGCCGTGAAGCTGCGCTCGTCCACCAGCGTGACTTCGATGTCATCCGCACCGTTCACCACGTGATGGTTGGTGACCACGTAGCCGTCCCGGTCGATGATGAAACCCGAACCCATGGCCTGTCGCTGCTGTTCCGGCATCTGTGGAGGGACGGCGCCGAAGGAATCCCCCTGAGGGCCGAAGAAGAATTCAAACAGCCGTCCCGGGTCGTTCATGCCGAATCCGCCGCGGACCTTCACCGAAGTTTTGATGTTCACCACCGCGGGGCTCACCCGCTCGACGAGAGGCGCGAGGGACTGCTTCGGGTCGTAGGACAGGGGCGCGAGAGGCGGTCCGGCGTTCTTGTGCGCGCCGGAGGATGCGGGCTCGTTCTTTTTTCCGGACGCGCCGCAGGCCACCACCGCGACGAGGATCGCCGCAATGACACCCGTCCAACGCAGGGATTTTTGTGAAATGAAGTTTTGTCTGGATAAACGCATGTCTGTTCTCCTCGGGTTTCGGGTTCCGGCAGCGGAACAATTTTCCCATCAACTTTATTTCCAACCGCGCGCGCCCGCTGCTATGATTTGCCCCATGGTCATCAAGAATCCGCCCCTGTTCGCCATCGGGCTCTGCGCTGTCGCCGTTGGCGCCGCCGTCCGCCACATTCCCGCCATCCATGGAATGGACCTGCCCCTGCTGCTGCTCGACGTCCGGCTGTGGGTGGGCATCGGTGCCCTCTTCTTCGTGCTGAGCGCGTTCATCGGCGGCCGCGCGGTCCGGGCGGTGGCCGTGGCGCGGGACCATTTCGTCCCGGTTCCCATCAGCGACATCGGTGCCCGGGTCCAGAGCTGGAGCGACGAAGCCGAGCCGGACATTCCGCTCATTGTCGATTTCATTGTGTATCAGGCGATTCACGCAAATGCCTCCGATATCCATTTCGACCCGTCCGCCGCAGGAATGAATGTACGCTACCGCGTGCAGGGGCTCGTCAAATCCGTGGCGGCGCTGCCGAGGACCTTGACGCCGAAGGTCATCAACCGCCTCAAGGTGTTGTCCAACCTGGTCATTTACAAAGATATCCTGCCCCAGGACGGGCGGTTCGACCGGGCCAACGAACCCGCGCCGGAGAGCACGGGAACCGTGGAACTGAAACGTTCCGGCCTCCATCGGACCGACTTCCGCATCGCGTTCATGCCCACCCTCCACGGGGAGCGGATTGTCATCCGGATTCTCGGCGCGAAAAACGAGGGAGCCGACCTCTCCTCCCTGGGCATGGAGCCGGCGGATCTGGAGACCCTGCGCCGCCTGATCCGCCAGCCCCAGGGCATGATCATCCTCACGGGCCCCACGGGCTCGGGCAAGACGACGACCATTTTTGCCGCCATCGGTGAAATCCTTCAGCAATCCGGCAAGAACCGCTCCGTGGCCACCCTCGAGGATCCCATCGAATTCGACATTCCCGACATCGCCCAGTCCCAGGTAAACGAAGAACGGGACTTCACCTTTGAAAAAGGGCTGCGGGCCGTCCTGCGGCAGGATCCGGATGTCATCATGGTGGGCGAAATCCGGGACGCGGAGACCGCGAAGATCGCCATCCAGGCGGGCATGACCGGCCACCTGATGATCACCACCGTCCACGCGGGCACCTCCGCTGCCGCCTTTGCGCGACTGCTGGAAATGGGGATTCCCACGTATTCGCTCAATTCCGCGGTGACCGCCGTGGTGGCGCAGCGACTGGTCCGGCGGATCTGTCCGTCCTGCCGGACGGAGATGGACTGGACACCGGCGGATCTGACGGCCCTGGGACTGGACACGCCGCCGGACTGGCGACCGTTCCGTGGCGCGGGCTGTCCCGCGTGCGAACAGACCGGTTACCTGAGCCGCGTGGCGATTTACGAAATCCTCGAAGTGACCGAGCCCATCCGCAAGCTCATCTCCGCCGGCGCGGACAGCGGCGACATTTACCATCTGGCCCGCGAACAGGGCATGCGCACACTCAACGAAGCAGCCATGTCGGCGGTCCGCTCTGGTGTGACCACCGTCGAGGAAGTGTCCCGCAATATTTCGATCGCCATGAAATAATTGACTTTTTTTATGGAACCACAAACAATCGGCCCATCGATGAAATGCCTTTTCTGCCAACTCCTGCTCCTGCTGACAGCATTGTTCACGTCCACTGCCCATGCCCAGAGCTACAACGGCCAGTGGAACCGGATTTCCCTGCAGCTGACGGTCAATGTGGAGAGCTGGGGCGAAAACTGCGGCGTGAAACCGCAGTCGTACTACAGCAACGCCGTCAAGCCGACGGAAGTCCTCGAAAGCGACGGTCACCTGTTCTTTTCGGCGGACGGGCTCCGCACCGACCGCTGCAATACGCCCAATACAGAAATCCTCATGGTGTCCAAGTCCATCACCCGGGGCAACTGGAAGCGGGTGTGCGAAACCCCGGCGAGCAGTTCCAAACACGAGCGGATCGAGTACACCCTGAGCGGCGACACGAACCGGCTCACCTACGTGGCAAAATCGGATTTTAACTGGAGTCTCAAAGAAGACCACTGTGTCGTTCGATGGCAGGAAAAGCGAATCTACGAACACCCCGCCATTAAAGCGGATGCCCCCACGGGATCACCCATCCTGAAGGTGCACGAAGATGTGTCCTTCGCGAAGAAAGGTGCCGACGGCGACGCAGCGTGCGATCCGGATCGGCCCCTGAAGCGGATCATCCTGTTTCCCGACGGTGGTCGCGTGAGTCCCCGCGAGAAGCTCTGTTTCCAGGTGCGCGGGGTCGACGATCAGGGATGCCGCTTTCCGCTGGCCGTACGGTGGTCCGTCACCCAGAACGGAACGCCGCGCAATCACCTCTTCAAGGATTCCTGTTTCACGGCCGGTGACAACGCGGCGGCATCGGAGGGAATTTTTCAGGTGACCGCCGCGGATGGACGCATCACCGCCACCGCCACCGTCGAGGTGGCCTACCCGGATATCGGCGATCTGGCCGGCGCCCGGTTGGAGATTCCCTCCGATGCCGTTGCCGGCACGGCAGCAAAACAACAGGATGCGCCAAAGGAACCATCCGCACCGGTGATCCAGCTGACACCGAGGCCCGTACCGCCGTCGTCCGGTCTGTCCGTTCGGGGAATTGCCATGGCCGCCGTCGTGATCCTCCTCCTCGCCGGGATCGGGCTCACCATCGTCCTCGTGAGACGCCGCCGCGCCATGGCGCCCGGCCCCGTCAGCGAACCGCCCCCGCCCGCATCGTCGCCCCCGCCCGCGTCGACACTGCCCCGGGAGAAACCGAGGCACAGTCGCTGTCCCTCGTGCCAACGGCTGTTTCCGGCAGATGCCCGCTTCTGCCCGGAGGACGGAACCGCCCTCGTCCTCTGGCGCAGCGATTCGCAACCGGCAGCGGCGCCGCGACGGGGAATGGTGTGCCCCGTCTGCCATCGGGGATATGATCCCGATTCCCGTTTCTGCCCCCACGATTCCAGTCAGCTTGTTTCCTACGAAACGTGGCGGCAGTCACAGAAATCGAAGTAGATTCCGTCGTCCCGCAGATCCGGTTGAAAACTCTGTCGTCCATAACAGACAGGCGGATCGCGCATGGAGGGGAACTCCCGTCGTACCGCGTGTTCTGACGCTAAAATATCCATTTGACGACTTGATTTGACGCACCTGTTTATTTAAGATGTGCTTCTGAATTTTCCGGACCCCTTGAAAAGACAAGACAGCAACAAACAATGCAACGACGTGAGTTTCGATTGCGCAGAGTTACAGACCTCGAGGAACGACCATGAAAATCACTTGTGACAATTGCGGCGCCAAGTATTCCATCGCGGACGACAAGGTACAGGGGAAAGTCTTCAAGATCCGTTGCAAGAAGTGTGGGGAATCCATCGTCGTTCGCGGAGATGAGGAACACGCCCAGGCCGCCGCTGCTGCCGTTGGTGAAACCGAAACCAAGGTGTTTGATTACTCGGGTTACAAGAGTTCGGGAGGCGATGACCCCGTCTGGTACGTGGCCGTGGATGGCGGCGAGCAGCAAGGGCCCTATTCCGGCAATCAGATGCGGGAATACCTCGCGGCGGGTAACATCACACCGCAGAGTTTTGTCTGGCGGGAAGGCTTTGACGATTGGAAAGCCGCCGGTGACCTTCCCGAATTTGCACCGGCCCCGGCGGCAACCCCGGCGGGCGGTCTGTTCGATGCGGCGCCGGCTGCCACATCATCCCGCGGCGGTGGTCTGTTCGATGCGGCACCGGCTGCCACATCATCCCGCGGCGGCGGTCTGTTCGACGCGGCACCGGCCGCCTCTTCCAAAAAGGGCGGCGGATTGTTCGACAGCCCGGCTGATGACGGACCGGGTGACATTTTCTCTGCGCCCGCAGCGACGCCAACCTCCGGTGGCGGCCTGTTCGGCGGCGGTGGTCGCGTTGCGCCGGCAGCCGGTGGAGGCCTGTTCGACGGTGCGGAAACGGGCGGCGGCGATCTGTTCGGCGACAGCGGCGGCAGTGATGACGGCGGCATTTTTGCTTCGACCGAGGCGGCTCCCCAGACACCGAGGGTATCTGCCCAGCAGGCCATGACCGGTCAGCGCAACGAAAACTCAGTTCTGTTCTCCCTGTCCAACCTGCAGGCGCTGGCATCCGACGCCGCCCCGGCGAAAGCCAGTGCGGCGGCCCCGGCGCCGGGGTTCCAGGAACGCAAACCCGGCTATGCCAGCAACGAGGCGTCCGGACTCATCGATATCCGCGCCATGGCCAGTTCTCTCGCTGCCGAGGCAGAAAAGGCCGACGATGTGGATGAGATGCTCGCCCTGGGCGGCGGCGGATTTGCTCCCACTCTGGGCGCTCCCGTGTTGACCGCGTCCCATCAGGGAATGAGTACCGGCGTGAAGGTCGCCATCGCTGTGGGCGGCGTGGTGGTTCTAGCGGCCCTGGTGGTCGTGGGCATCATCGTGCTGCGCAGCGGCGACCAGGACAAGGCCGCCCAGGAAAACGAAGCGAAAATCGCGCTCCTCATGAAGCAGATCGAAGAAATGCAGAAGAGCGGTGCCTCCGCGGACCAGATCAAGGTCATGCAGGACAAGCTGTCCCAGGCCCAGCAGAACCAGCCCACACTGGGGGGCGATGTGCAGCCCATGCCTGAAGAATCGGCGCAGGCCGACAAGGGTGATGACAAGGAATCCTCGTCGAAGAGTTCCTCCCGGAAAAAGAGCGACAAGGAATCCGGCTCATCATCATCATCATCATCTTCTTCTTCTTCCGCGTCTGCCGGCGAATCGGAAGCACCCAAGTCCACAACCCCGCGCAAGACGACCGCCCTCGACGCCCTCCTCGGTGGCGGCAGCAGCACCAAGAAGGCAGATCCAAAACCGACCGCGTCCGCCGGCGGTTCAGAAAAGCTGACCAGGGAACAGGTCGTTTCCGGTATGAACGCGGTAAAGGCCTCCGTGTCGAAGTGCGGCGCCGGAAAGACCGGAACAATGAAAATCAAGGCGCTGATCGCTGCGGACGGACGGGTCGAGAACGCCACGGCCGTGGACGAATTCGCCGGAACGCCGGAAGGTGCCTGTGCGGCCCGTGCGGTGCGCATGGCCCGATTCCCCAGGAGCGCCGCAGCCACCACCGTAACCTATCCATTCAAGCTCTGACCCATTTCACGACACCTGCTGGTGCACAGGGCCCGGGGTGGCCGAATCGGCCATTTCAAATGGCGAAATCCGCCATCGGACGCCATTTTCCGGCGGTCCTCTGCGAACAATAAAGCGGCGATAATCAAGTAAATTCGCGCAGATGGACGGAATCCAATCCGTCGTCCGTTTCTGGCACGCCATTCGCAATCCCTTCCGGCGCCGGGCACAGGGCCCGGTCTAGCAGAAAGGAACACCCATGAACGAATGCAGTGCCATGAACCAGTCTCCGCCCGGGGACGCGCCCAAGCAGATTTACAAGGTCTACTCCATTGTAGAGAAGCCGGGTGATCAGAAGAATGTATGGCTCGACATCGGCATCGCCCGGACAAACCGGGATGATTCCATCACGTGCAAGCTCGACTGCCTCCCGTTGAACGGGACCATTCAGCTGCGCATCCACGAACCCAGAAGTCAAAAAGGCTCCATCAACAACAGCTCGCCAAAATCATGGCAGCGGGAAGGATTCTGAAAATGAAAAAAGAAATCATGAATGCAGTGAACGTGCTCGTTGTACTTGTCGCAATGTCCATCTCTTCGATGGCGCTGGCCGATTCACCGACGGCAAAAGGGTTGGTAGTCAACATCAACACGGCCACCCAGCTTGAGTTGGCCTTCCTGCCCGGCGTCGGGGAAGCGACCGCCGAACGCATCGTGCAGTACCGGAAGGCTCATCCCTTTGAAAAGCCCATCCATCTGACCCGCGTCAAGGGCATCGGCAGCAAGACCTACAAGAAGATGGAACCGTACGTTGTCGTGCAGGGACAGACCACGGCTGCCGCAAAACTGCCGTCGGCGGACAAGCGTCCGGACGGTGCTGCCGCGTCGGCGAAAACTACTCCGTGAATTTGAAATCGGGCCAGATACGGGCCACCACCTCGGCCTGTTCCCCGGTCATTTCTCCCAGCGCGTAAAGCTGTTCGAATGCCGGCAGGTATGTCGGGTCAATTTCCACCGCATCGTGGAAGTAGCGGATGGCTCCTCGCGCGTTCCCCTCCCGGGCCGAAATCACGCCGTGACTGAACAGCGCCTCAGAATCTTCAATCCGCTTTTTCTTGACCATGTCGAGGATCACCTCAGTGGCCTTGTACACGAATTTGCCACCCCGCCGCAGATTCATACGGATAATCACATGGTTCACCTGCCACGACTCGTCGAGGCCAGCGGGTCCGATGGCATCCCTTGCCATGGCCGACAGGTACCGGTCCGCATCCGCGCGGGCCCCCATCGTGTTCATGGCAGTGGCCCTCAACTCGGCCAGTTCGGAGGTCCAGGCGCCGGCGCGCCCGATGACGGCATCCACAGCTTCAATGATATCGGTCGTTCCGCCGGCCTCCGTCTTCTTTGCCAGATCAAAATACAGAACGGCCGGATCGTCCTTCAGCCCGTTGTCCGAGAGGGCGGCGGCCAGCACAGCATCTGCCTCTTTTGTTTTCCGCAGAGCAGTCCATCCCTGGATGGCGATGGCTACGGCTTCCGGGTCACGGATACCCTTCACCGCGGCCAGTCCCTTTTCGTACAGCCTCATATCCATGTAGGCCCGCGCCAGCGCACACCGCAGAGGGGCGGCCTCGGGTTTCTGAGACACAATCGCGTCGAGTATCGCCACGGCAGCGTCCCGACCGTCGGTTTTCCAGATGGCGAGTGCCCGGTCGACGTCGGCGCGCAGCGTGGCATTGGGATCCTTCTCTACCAGGGCGGCCATCGCGGCCAGCACCGGCGGACGGTAGCGGGTTTTCATGACGCGCAGCGCAAAGGCCGCCACACAGCTGTCCTTTTCGCTAAAACCCTTCAGCGCCGCTTCCACATCGCCCTCGTGCCACGCGCGGAGCACTGTTGCACAGGGTTCCGCCCCTTCCTTCATGGCACCCAGCAGGGACTGGATTCCTTCCTGATCGCCGACCCGCTGGAGGATGTCGTACATCTCCAGGGCCACGAATTTCAGGCGGCCACCGATCATCTCCGGCATGCCTGCCCGGGCGCCATCCCGATCGCCGTTGCGGACGGCCAGTATCCAGTTCAGCTCACGGAGATCCACCCCTTTTACATCAGACAGTGCCTGGAGGGCCTGCTGCGCATCCGTCATCCGGTAGCGGTCCAGATAACACCGTGCCCGCAGGTCGTTGAGTTCGAAACTGACATTTTCCCCTGCCTCGTCCAGAAGCTTGAGTACCGCCTGAGGGCCTTTCTGAGCCATCAGGGCCCGGCCATACCAGGCGAGCACATTCAAATTATATCGATCATCCCGGATGGATTCGAAAATCCGGATGGCCTTCCGGTAGTCACCGAGTTCCAGCGCCACGCGGCCGGAAAGGAATGTCGAATAGACCTGCAGTTTCTCCGGTGCGTCCTTGATCCGCTCCTGCAGCGACAGAGACATTCCGGCGAGTTCTTCGACTTCTTCTTCGGTCAGCGGTTCGCCCTTCCATCCCGGCAGGCTGACCAGGAGGGAGGTCAGCGCGCCGTACAGATTGCCGGTGGAAGCGGCCAGCAGTTGCTGGCTGTACCGCGCAATGAGCACCGTGTCATCAAGCTGGATGCCGATTTCTATCAGCGTGTACAGGGGGGGCAGGTAGTCGGGAAAATCCGCCCGGATCTTTTCCAGAGTTTGTACGGCGGCCGGCACATCGTTCTGCGCAACCTGTACCCACGCCTTCGTCAACTGCACGCGGGGTTCCTTCGGGTGGGCGGACAGGGCCTCCGCCAGAAGGATCCCGGCACCTTGAACGTCATTTTTGAGGACGAGATGTCCAATTCGCGCCGCGTAACCGTCGGAGCTTGAATCCCGGGCTATCGCATCGAGGGCGGGGCCGGCGCCTTTCAGGTATTTTTCTTCTTCGCCGAATACCCGGCTGATCAAAATGGAATTCCATGCGTAGGCGGCCTGGACATTCATCCGTCCCGAATAGCGCTGCGCCATGGTCTGCAGAATGCGATTGCTTTCGAGCATGACAACCACATGGGCCGACTTTTCGCCCATGGAGGCGTCTTTGATGCGCTGCTCCACGCTGCGGGCCACCAGGATGTCGTTGGTGAAAAAACCGACGGCGACCAAGATGACCAGCACCACTGTCACAAACAGCGGCCAGCGCACCTTCTGCCACAGTCGGATGGAGGCGGGAATGGACAGCACCGGGATGTTGTCGGCACTTCGACCGGGACCCACCATCTGTGCCCTGGCGCCCACGTTGCGGATGACGGACGGCGTGTCATCCCGGTCCTTCCGCCGCCCCTTCCATTTTGCATCGTTGCCGTCTTCCATGGCGCTCATCTGTTCAGTCTGTACCCGCTCCCGCTGCAATCCGGTCGCGGACAATCTGGTATTCCTGTTTCCGACGATCCAGTGCTTCGTTCGCCTTCACGCGCTGGTCGGCCACGGCAGCGAACCCCGTGATCGACGGGTGGGCAACCGAATACTCCTTGTAGGCCGCCCAGGCAAAGCGTGCCTTGCTCAGATCTCCGGCCTGCTCAAGGGTCACGGCGACGACGAACAGGGCCCTGGCGTGCATGGCGGGATGGCTTTCTCCGGCCACGGTGGCAGCGGATTTGAGCACCGTGACTGCTTCGTCCCACCGCTTCTGCCTCGCCATGGCGCAACCGATGAAATAGTAGGCCTCCGGACGGCCCGATTCCGCGTTCTTCGCCTTTTCGTACTGGGCGATGGCCCCTTCAAAATTCTGTGACACGTACTGTCCATGACCGATGGCCAGAAGACCTTCGTATGTGTATCCGCCGTCGTCGGCGATCGCGAAGGCCGGGAAGGTAAAGCAGACGGCCACCAGCAGCGACATGATAAAACGGGACATCTTTCCTCCCTTGATATTCGATTCTTTTGTGACGAATCGAAATTACTATTTCAGTAGAAATGATAATATACAACCTGCAAAATTCTGAAAGCCGAAAACAGGGTCAGCGCTGCCAACGAGAGAGGTCTGACGCCTGCCGGAGGGCACGGAATTCTGCGGGTGGAATGCCATGATTGCGCACTTTTCACTTGCCCCGGGGTCAGGGAAAATGGTGTAACGCGTCGCAACAGCGCCTGTTCCGACGATCGCGCGGAGAATCTCAGGAGTACACCATGTCAAATATCAAACCATTCAGGGGCTACAGGCCCGTTGCGGGGAAAGCGGCTGCCATTGCCAGCCCGCCCTACGACGTATTGAGTTCCGAAGAGGCAAAGGAAATGGCCGCCGGCAACCCCGTCAGTTTTCTGCACGTGGTGAAGCCCGAAATCGATCTGCCGGCCGGAACCGACGTCTACGCGGACATCGTTTATGCCACCGGCGCCGAAAACCTGCGCCGACTCATCGACGATGGCCACCTGGTGCAGGACGCCGCGCCCTGCCTGTACATCTACCGCCAGATCATGCAGGTTCACGGTCGGCGTCATGTGCAGACCGGTGTCATGGCGGGATGCTCAGTGGCGGAATACGAGGCCGGTCTCATTAAGCGCCACGAATTCACGCGGGTGGCCAAGGAAAAGGATCGCACCCGCCACGTGGAAGAATTGAACGCCAATACGGGCCCGGTGTTCCTCACCTACCGGGCCCGGGATGAAGTGAAGGCCCTGGTGGCGTCGCTGTGCGCGGCCCCTCCCGACTGTGATTTCACCGCCCCGGACGGCATCGGTCATGTGCTGTGGGTGGTGAAGGATCCCGCTGCCGTGGAACAGCTGTGCACCGCGTTCTGCGACGTCCCTGCCCTGTACATCGCGGACGGCCACCATCGCTGCGCATCCGCGTGCACCGTAGGAAAGCGCCGCCGGGACGCCAACCCCGCCCACACCGGGGACGAACCGTACAATCACTTGCTGGCGGTCATGTTTCCCCACGATGAACTGATGATTCTCGACTACAACCGGGTGGTCATGGATCTGAACGGGATGACGTCCGCGCAGTTCATGGAACGGGTAAAGGAAAAATTCACCTGCGCACCCGCCGCAGAGGCAAAACCGGCGCGGGAGCACACCTTCGGGATGTACCTCGACGGCCGCTGGTACACGCTGGAAGCGAAAAACGGCACCTTTGATGCGACGGATCCGGTCCGACGACTGGACGTGTCCATCCTTCAGGAAAACCTTCTTTCCCCCGTTCTGGCCATCGGCGATCCGCGCACCGACGATCGCATCGACTTCATCGGCGGCATCCGCGGCATGAAGGAGCTGGAGCGACGAGTCAAAGACGGCGCCGCCGTGGCGTTTGCCATGTTCCCGACGCCCATTGAACAACTGATGGCCATTGCGGACGCGGGGGAGGTCATGCCGCCCAAATCCACGTGGTTTGAACCCAAACTCCGTTCGGGGCTCGTTGTGCGACCCCTCTGGTAAGAGAAGGAAGAAGTCATGTCAGGACACAGCAAATGGGCCAACATTCAGAGACGAAAAGGCGCACAGGATGCCAAGCGCGGACAGGTGTTCACCAAGGTGTCGCGGGAGCTGACGACGGCGGCGCGCATCGGCGGAGGTGACCCGTCTGCCAACGCGCGGTTGCGCAAGGCGCTGGATCTGGCCAAGGCCGCCAATATGCCCGCGGATACAGTGGATCGCGCCATCAAGAAAGGAACCGGAGAGCTGGAAGGCGTGGTGTACGAAGAAATCACCTACGAAGGCTACGGCCCCGAAGGCGTCGCCGTGGTGGTCGAGTGCATGACGGAAAACCGCAACCGGACCGTGGCGGACATCCGGCATCTGTTCACGAAGCTCAACGGCAATCTCGGGCAGGACGGATGTGTCGCCTGGATGTTCGACAAGGTGGGGCTCATCGCGGTGCCCGCCGGAAAGGCCACGGAAGAGCAGTTGATGGAAATCGCCCTGGAAGCCGGCGCAAGCGACATCCGCGAGGCGGACGACGGCTTTGAAGTGATCACTCCTCTGGACGCCTTCGACGCGGTCTGCAGCGCCCTCGACGAAGCGAAAATCGAAACCGAAAGCCGCGCCATCACCCGCATTCCCCGCAGCACCGTGCGCGTGGAAGGAAAATCCGCGGAAACCATGCTGAAGCTCTATTACCGGCTGGACGAGCACGACGACGTGCAGAACGTCTACGCCAATTTCGACATCGACGACGAGATTCTGGAAAACTTCTCGCTATGATTTCCCTCGGGATAGATCCCGGAACCATCCGCACCGGCTGGGGCGTCGTCCGGCGGGATGGCAGCCGGATCGTCCGCATCGATTCTGGCGTCATCCATCTCGACGAACACACGGCCATCGAAGATCGGCTGGTGGTGCTGCACGACCGGCTCAACGAAATTCTCCTGTCCACCGGTCCCGACGAGGCCGCCGTGGAAAACCTCTTTTTTGCCAAGAACGCCAGTTCTGCCCTGAAGCTCGGCCATGCCCGCGGCGTCATCCTGCTGTGCCTGCGCCGGCACGGCCTGCCCGTGGCCTCGTACCAGCCCACGGAAGTGAAACGGGCGCTCATCGGCGCCGGACGCGCGGAAAAGGGCCAGATTCAGCGGGTGCTCGAAATCATCCTGAAAACCGGTCGCGCGCTGGAGGCGGATGAGGCCGATGCACTGGCCGTGGCCGTGTGCCACGCCAACGGCGCCGGACTGCGAAGGCCGGGAAATCCGTTGTCACACAGTCATGAACGCTGAGGAGAAACAAGTGGAGGCACAGGGACGCGAAGCCTCCGTCCAACCCTCGAGCGGCGTGCACATGAGCCGCCCCCTGTTCATCTCCGGCCTGGTGATGGCCACTCTGGTGGGCGTGTTCATCGGCATGGTACTGGCGTCCGGCGCCGGCAATCCGGGAGAGGCGCCGCCCGCGAAGGACGCCACCGCCTGGTTGCCGCCGGAAACCGCGGAGCCATCCGAACCGGCGCCTTCCGAAGAAGGAACCGATGGGCCCGCCGACGAACCGGCCGGAGCAATGGAAACGCCCGACGCGCCGCCCGGGGAACCGCCTGTGGACAGCAACGCCGGGCCCGCTGCCAACGACCGCGTCCACGGGGGCGAGGTGAAGAGCGGCAAACCCGTGATTTCCAGCCTGACTGCCATCGGCCTCTCCGCCGGCGAAGCCCAGCTCGTCATCAATGCGCTGGACGGCATTTTCGATTTCCGTCGGGCGCAACCGGGTCAGCGGTTCGAGGTGGAGTTTGACGAGGCGCACCGGGTCCGCCGGTTTCGATATCACGCGTCAAAAACCGAAATCTACACAGTGGAACGCACGGGCGATGCACTGAAGGGCAGAAAAATCACCGTTGCCACACAAACGAAACAGCGCACCTTCGGCGGCACCATTACCACGTCCCTGTTCGGCACGCTCCAGGATCTGGGCGCCCGGCCCGCCCTGGCGGCCATGGTGGCGGACATCCTGTCCAGACAGGTGGATTTTTTAAAGGCCCAGCGCCCCGGCGACACCTTCCGCGTCGTCGTCGAAGAAGAAAGCCTCAACGGCGAAATCCTCGGCTACGGCGCGGTCCTCGCACTGGAATACAAGGGCGCAAAGGCCGGCCGGATGCGCCTGTTCCGCTTTCAGGAAAAAGGCAGCGACGCCACCTATTACGACGAGAAACTCGTCAGCATCCCCCGTTCGGCGCTGACAATTCCCCTCTATTACACCAGCATGACGTCGCCCTTTGGCGTCCGGATGCATCCCGTGCTGAAAGTGCGCAAGATGCACACGGGCGTAGATTTTTCGGCGTCTCCGGGAACACCCGTGTGGTCCTGCGCGGAAGGGCAGGTGACCTTTGCCGGCAACAAGGGCGCCAACGGAAACCTCGTGTCCATCCGCCATGAAAGCGGCCTCATGTCCCACTACGCGCACCTCCAGCGCATCGAGCCGGGTATCAGGTCGGGCGTTAACGTGAAGCGTCGCCAGGTCATCGGCTACGTGGGATCCACGGGGCGCTCCACGGGCCCTCACCTGCACTGGGGCATCACGCAGAACGGCAAGCCCATCGACCCTCTCAAGTACCGCATCATTCCGGGCAAAAAAGTGGCTGCGGCCCAGCGGGGCGCCCTGCAGTCCGTGGTGTCCCGTCTGGGCGGCGTTCTCGACGGCATCCACATCGAGCCGCCGAAGGGTGAACTCGCCGTCGTTCCAGACAACGACGAACCCATGAGCGATTACTGACGACGGTGAATTGCCGGCGCCGGACGTTCAGCCGCCCGGCCCCCGGTGAGTCCTGCCAGAATTTTACTCGATGAACAGCTTCAGGGTGCGGGCCGCGTCCTTCGCGTCAAAGGGAACGCCCTCCAGCTCCCGCCGCTGGCTGACCGCTTCGAACATGTGGTCCAGATAGACGTAGAAGGATTCGCATTCCTCCATCACGTGGGAGAGTCGCTGCACTTCGAGGGCGTCCCCTTCGCGCAGTCGGTCAATGAGTGCGATGAACTTGTCGAAGCGATCGTAATCGGAGTAGCGCAGGAGCTGGTAGCCCATGGACCGGAAGTAGTCGACAAAGGTCTTCACGTACCGGAACGTGTCGAGGCCGGCCCAGCGATCGCCGACGATTTCGGCCCCTTTTGTCTTGGCCACGAAAGCCTTCAGGATCTGTCGGAAGATCGGAAGAGC
>JAKQNG010000252.1 GCA_029565915.1 Deltaproteobacteria bacterium | reverse complement strand
CTTCACGGGGGCAACAAGGCGATCTTCTATTTCATGGCAGAAACCCGCGTGGACTTCCGCAATCTGGTGAGGGATCTGGCCCACGACCTGCACATCCGCGTGGAAATGCGTCAGATCGGCGTGCGGGATGCGGCGCGGATGATCGGCGGCATCGGCGGCTGCGGGCATCCGTTGTGCTGTACGCTGTACATCCGGGAGTTCCATCCCGTGTCCATCCGCATGGCCAAGGATCAGGACCTGGTGCTCAACCCGGAAAAGGTTTCGGGGCAGTGCGGACGCCTCCTGTGCTGTCTCGCCTATGAAGAAGAGGTGTACCGCGAAAAATCCAAAGGCATGCCCAAGGTGGGCAAGCTGGTGGAAACCCCGGACGGCATGGGTCGGGTGAAGGACCGGGACATCCTGCGTTCCTTTGTGCGGGTACATCTGGAGGGCGATACGGGATTGAAGACCTACCCGATTACCGATATCCGCCCGGTGACACCTCCCCAGGGCGGCAACCGGAACGACGGTCGTCCACCGCGAGAGCGGGCCCCGGAACGCAGCCCGGCACCGGATCGCCTCCCGGCCCCGGAAGGGAATCCGGAGTCCGGGCCTGCTTCCAGAGAAGAATGAACGATTTTTTTCCCATGGATCTGCCCCGGTTCGATGTGGCGTTGAAGGATTGCCGCAGCGGCCGGATTTCCGCGCGCCTCAATGCGTCCCTGGCTCTGGCAGCGGCCGGGGACGGGCAGTCCGCCGATGCGATTGCCGCGCTGGCGGGGCTGCTTGACGACGAAAGCGATCAGGTGCGTGCCCAGGCCGTGGAAGGTCTGGTTCAGTGGCGGCTGCGGGGAATGGATGTGCCGGCGGACCTGCGTCCTCGTCTCACCGACCCGTCGCCCCGGGTGCGCTGTGCGCTGGTGGAGCATCTGCATCTGTTCTGCGACGATGCAGCATCCCTGGCCCTTCCCATGACCGGGGATCCGATTGCCGGCGTGCGGGCCTGCGCGGTGCTGCAGCTCCATCCAACCGACGCGGAAGCAAACCGGCGGTTGCAGGTGCTGCTGGAGGATGCGGACCGGGACGTGCGGATGCGGGCAGCCATTGCCCTCGGTGAGGATGGCGGTGACCGTGGATTCACAGAGCTGGCCCGGTCGGTTCGCGATGCGGACGTGTTTTTTGAAGAAGCAGTCTGCGCTCTGGCGCGCATCTGCGACGCCCGGGGGAAATCGGTCCTTGAACAGCGCATGAAAGGGCTGCTGGTGTCGCCGGCAGTGAAGTCCCTGTGTGCGGCGGCCCTGCTGCGGTTCGATGATCCCCCGGTGGCAATAATGGTTGAACTGCTGTCGTCCCGACGCGCCCGTGTGCGGACGCATGCCCTGCGCGCCCTGTGCCTGCTGCCCAGTCCGCTGATGATCGAATCACTGCAGCAGATCGCCGTTCGCGCGGCGGACCCGCAGGAAGCCTCGGAGGCACTGGCAGCCTTTGCCGCACTGAAGGATGTCGATGAAGCCGTCGCCACGGCGGCCCTTGCCGCAATTGCCGGACGGGTCCATCCGGACCTGCAGGAGGAACTCGCGGACATCCGGGGGAGTGGAGAAAGGAAGGTCGATGCCGACGTTCTTTGATTCCCACGTGCATCTGGACATGCTCGCCGAAAAAGGAATCGATCCGCGAAAGGCGCTGGACGACGCCCGCGCGGCCGGTGTGACGGGCATGGTGACCATTGCCGGCGCCATGGCACCGGGCGAAACGCAACAGACTTTTTCCCTGGTGGCTGGGCGGGATTCCATCGGCGTCGCCGTGGGCATTCACCCCCACGCGGCGGACCGGGCCACCCCCGATGTCCTGTCGCGACTGGAACGGGATCTGGGCCGGGAACAGGTGGTTGCCGTCGGCGAAATCGGTCTGGACTACTACTACAACTTCTGCCCTCCGCAGGACCAGCGCCGGGCGTTCGTCGCGCAGATGCGGATGGCCCGGCAGATGGGACTGCCGGTGGTGATTCACACGCGGTCGGCGGACGAGGACACCATTGTCATCCTGGAAGACGAAGGCGTGCAGGAGACGGGGGGCGTCATTCACTGCTTTTCGTCGGATCAGATAATGGCGGACCGGGCGTTGGCGCTTGGCATGTACATCTCGTTTTCGGGAATCGTCACATTTCCCGGCGCGGTGCCGGTGGCGGAGGCCGCACAGATGGTGCCGACGGATCGAATTCTGGCGGAGACGGATGCGCCGTTCCTCTCGCCGGTGCCCCTGCGGGGACGGGTGAATGAGCCCGCCCGGGTGGTCCATGTCGTCGCCCGTCTGGCACAGCTGCGCGGGGTGGACGAGGCTGCCATGGGCGAACAGGTGACGGCAAACGCCGCGGCCTGTTTCAAGATGAAAGTGTGATATACAGCGGTCATGGGCGACGTGGCATCCAACATTGCGAAGCTGTTTGCGGCCATCAATGGACGCAACCTGCCGGACCTCGGCGACCTCTGCGCGGACGACGTGGTGTTCCGCTTTCCGAAGACCGCTCCGCTGGAGGGCCGGGAACGGGTGGTGCGCTTCATGAATGTGCTGCTGCGGCGCTTTCCCACCCTGCAGTTCACCGTGGGTCGCATTGCCGAAGGTGCTGATCGGGGCGCCGCGGAGTGGACCAACAGCGGTGCGGATCGCAGTGGAACGCCTTATGCCAACGAAGGAGTGACCTTCTTCGAGTTTCGAAACGGGCAGATTGTTTACATGAGCGACACCTTCAAGGACACGTCGCTGTTCTGAATGACGACCGGAGAGAGAGCGTGCTGACGACGGAGCGGGATCGCATCGGCCTGGAAATTGAGAAGCTGGTCCGCAGTTACCACAATGATTGCGGGGCCCTGATTGCCATTCTGCAGGAGGTCCAGCGGCGCTACCGCCACGTGTCCCAGTACGCCATGCAGGTCATCGCGGACGCCCTCGACGTGCATCCGGCGCAGGTGTTCAGCGTGGTGTCCTACTACCGTTTTTTGAGCACAACGCCCCGGGGACGTTTTGTGATTCAGCTCTCCGACTGCATTGCCCACGATGCGGTGGAGCGCGCGGCCGTTGCCCGCCAGCTGGAAAACGACCTCGGCATCCGCTTTGGCGAGACCACGGTGGACGGCCTGTTTTCCCTGGAGCACACGGGCTGCATCGGCATGTGCGACCAGGGACCGGTGGTGTCGGTCAACGGACGGATTCACACGCAGTTCACCGCGGATCGCGTGGGCGCCCTCCTGCGGGATTGTCTGGGCGGTGGCGACATGGTGGCTGCACCGGGCCGGGACTGACGGGAATGAAGAGTTCACTCACCGGAAAGCTGACCTTCGCCCTGGTGGAACCGGACACGGGCCTCGCCCATGCGGTAACGATGTCGCCGCCCGGGATTGTTGATGAGCTGCGGCGCAGCGGCCTGCGGGGCAGGGGAGGCGGCGGATTTGAGGTGGCGGAGAAGTGGCGCCTGTGCGCAGCCGCGGAAGGGCCCGGGCGATTCATCGTCTGCAACGCGGCGGAAGGAGAGCCCGGCTCATTCAAGGACCGCGCCATCCTGCAGGGGTTTGCCCAGCTCGTGTTCGAAGGGATGACCATCGCGGCCGCAGCGGTGGGGGCGTCCCGGGGGATTCTTTACCTGCGGAGGGAATACGGATACATGGCGGCCCACATGGAATCCGTGCTGGCAGCCCGTCGTCATGCGGGGCTGCTGGGGCAATGCATTCCCGGCCGCGGGGATTTCGACTTCGACATTTCCATTCACTTGGGCGACGGCGCTTATGTCTGCGGGCAGGAAACGGCCCTGCTCGAATACCTGGAGGGCCGCCGGGGAGAACCCCGCAACCGCCCCCCCTGGCCCACGACCCGGGGACTCCGGGGTGCGCCCACGGTGGTGCACAACGTAGAGACCTTCGCCTGGGTATCCTGTGTGCTGGCGAGGGGCGCCGCCTGGTTCAAGAATCTGGGCACCGCGGGCTCTCCCGGACTGAAACTGTTCAGCGTATCCGGCGACTGCCAGCGGCCTGGGGTGTACGAATTCCAGCTTGGATTTTCCATTTCTGAGCTGCTGGAAACCGTTGGCGCGGAGCGGGTGAAGGGCGTACAGATCGGCGGCGCTTCGGGCCGGATGATTCCACCGTCCCAGTTCCACCGCACCATCGCCATGGAGGACCTGCCCTACGGGGGTGCGATCATCGTCTTCGGCGAGGAGCGGGACATGCTGGACGTGGCCGGCAACTACCTGCGCTTCTTCGTGCGGGAATCCTGCGGTCAGTGCGTCCCTTGCCGCGAGGGCACCCGCCGGCTGCTGGACGGGGTGGAGCGATTGCGGCAGGGCCGCTGTCCGGCAGTGCATCTCGACCGCCTGTGCGAGTTGGGCAACACCATCCGGCTGACATCAAAGTGCGGGCTCGGCCAGTCGGCTCCCCAGGCGTTTCTGTCCATTGTCTCCCACTACCGGCGGGAGCTGATGGGAAGGGAGCGCCATGAGCGCGGCTAAGAAGAGAAAAGCCGTTTCGAAGAAGCAACCCGGAACTTGCCAGGCACCGTCGGCCCTGGTGCGGATGGAGATCGACGGGACGCCCGTGACGGTTCCCATGGGGACAACCATCCTCGATGCGGCCGCGTCCATCGGCATTCCCATTCCCACGTTGTGCTCCCATCCGGATCTGTGCCGTTCGGGCAACTGCCGCATCTGCTGCGTGCGCGTGGAAGGACAGGACGCCCTTCAGTCGGCCTGCGTCTATCCAATCGCGGAGCCCATTCGCGTCACGACGGGCGGACGGGATATCCGGATGGCGAGACAGCACATCGTGGAGCTGCTGCTCGCCGCCCACCGGGGCACCTGCACCACCTGCCGCCGGAGCGACAACTGCGAACTGCGCGCCCTCGCTGCGTCCTGGGGGCCCGATCATCTTCTGTTCGAAAAGCCGGAGGATTGTCCGGAGCGGGAGGATGCGTCCATGCCGGGCATCGTGCGGGACATGGACCGGTGCATCCTGTGTCGGCGCTGCGTGCGCACCTGCAGCGACCTGCAGGCGGTGGGTGCCTTTGAGCCGGTTGGCAAAGGCGACGATATTACCGTGGGCACATTCGCCGCCCGTCCCCTCAAAGATTCCCTGTGCATCGCCTGTGGCCAGTGTGTGGTTCGATGTCCCACGGCAGCCCTTTCAGTGGCGGATGGCACGGATCGCGTTTTCGCAGCCCTTGACGATCCCCGGCGGCGGGTGGTGGTTTCCGTGTCGCCCTTTGTCAGCGCGGCCATCGCCGAAGAATTCGGATGTCCTCCCGGGACGTGGATGGAATCCCGCCTGGTGACCGCCCTGCGCCGGTGCGGATTTGATGCGGTCTATGACGCCCATCTGGCCGGGAACGTGCTGACCGTGGCGCAGATGATGGCACTGCTGAAGGAACTGTGGATTCGTTTCAACAGCCTGGAGGACACGCGTCGTCCCATCCTGTCGAGCGCCTGCTCGGCCTGGGTGCGCTGGGTGGAACATTTTGCACCGGATGTACTGGACTGGTTGTTTCCCCTGCGCGGTCCCGACGACTTGATGGGGGCGCTGCTGCGGGCCCACGGCGAACCGGACGCGACAATCGTGGCTGCGGTTCCCTGCACGGCCTGCCACCTGGAAATCCAGCGGAACAGTGGAACCGGCGCGGTCCGGGGGCCGGATGCGATGCTCACCACCGTGGAGCTCGCCCGGATGATCCGGCGGTCGGGCATCGGACTGTCGTCTCTTCTGGAAGGGGCGTTCGACCGTCCTTCCTTTGCACCGACGGACGTCATGCCCCGTTACCCGGCCCACGGGCCCGGGAGCGCAGTGGCATCCCTGTTCATCGAGACGGTGACCGGATCGCGCGCCGATATCCGCTTCGAAGAGGTGGGCGGCGATCCGGGACTCTCTGTGGCGCGCCTGACGGTGGATGCCACGGCGGAGGTGCCGGACTGGCTGTATCCGTACATCCCCCAGTTCAACTGCCTGCGGGGAGACATCCTGTTCGGCCGGGTCAGCGGTACGGCCGCTGCCCGGCGGATGCTGTCCGATATCCGCGCCGGCGGCGTGTTCAGCCGGTGCGCGTTCATCGAGGTGTCCGCGTGTCCCGATGGCTGCGCGGGGGGAGGCGGTCAACCGGTTCCCACGTCCCCGGATATTCGCCGCCGGCGTCTGGAAGCCGTCCATGCGGCAGTCACCGCAACAGGGAGCGGTATGCATCGGCTTCATGGTGCTGCCCTTGCGGTTCCGGACCCGCAGCGTCTGATCGGGGCGTCCTTTGAGGCCAGGGGCCGTTTTCTGGTGTGACGGATCAGGTCAGCGGAGCACCCGGCGCAGATCGGCAAACGAACCGAGAAACGGCTGTCGGTTGATAAACAGGTACGGGGTGCCGTTCACGCCGAGCCGCTCGCCTTCGGCCACGTCCGCCGCCACTTTCTGCGCCACGGCGGGCGAATCCAGATCCCGTCGGAATCGCGCCATGTCCAGTTGCAGTTTTTCCGCACAGGCGACGATCAGGGATTCGTCGAGTCGGGAACCGTGCCGGAACAGCAGATCGTGCATTTCCCGGAAACGGCCCTGCAGCCGGGCAGCTTCCGCGGCCTGCGCCGCCATCCGGGCAGCAGGGTGCTGCGGAAGCGGGAAATGCTTGAAGTAGACGTTGAAACGATTGGGGAGGGCCGCGTGGAGCCGGTTGAGCTCTTCCGCAGTCCGGGCGCAGAAGGGACACTGGAAATCGGAAAACACAACGACTTCGTTTCTGGCCGCCCGATGTCCGAGCATGGGGGGATCGACGAGCTGCAGGTTCCGTTCGGCGGCGCCGCAGGCCAGGGCGGACGCCGCACAGCACAGAATCAGAAGCCGGATGGTGGATGGTGCGTGCATGGTCGGGTCTCCGATGAAGTCCGGCCCGGCCCGGACAGGTGCGTTGGATTGTTTTTCCGAAATCGCCGTTCCCGTGTATACTCCGGCCATCGGAATTTCAATTCATGAAATGAGTCTGCCCGTTCGCGGGCATGTGGAAATCGGAGGAAATCATGTGGTTCAGAATCATCCCTGCAGTGTTCCTGGCGATGGTTGTTCTTCCCGGGGCGCTGGCGGCGCAGGAGGACAAGGATCGGGCCGTCGAGAAGTTCAAGGAAGGTGTTGTCTTTTATGACAACAAGGATTTCGAAGGCGCCCTCAAGTCCTTTGAGGAGGCCTGGCAGTTCAATCCGAGCTGGAAGCTGCTGTACAACATCGGTCAGTGCCAGGCGGCCCTCAAATGGTATGGCCCCGCGGTGGAGAGTTTCGAGCGCTATCTGGCCGAAGGCGGCGATGCGGTGGCCCAGACCCGGCGCGACGAAGTGCTGGCCGAACTGGATCGCCTGCGGCAGATGATCGGCGACCTTGAGGTCGTGGCGGAGGATGGCCTCGAAGTGTATGTGGACGGCGTTCTGCGGGGGCGGACGCCATTGCCCGGCGCCATTCCCGTCGCCGCGAGCATTGTCCACACGGTGGAGTTGAAGAAGGAAGGGGAAGTCATCTACACGGGCTCCAAGAGCGTGCGCGCCGGTACATCGGCCAAGGTGGTGCATGTGGAAAAAGCAGACGACCAGCAGGTGGAGGTGGTGGTCACCAGCCCCCAGGCCGATCCGGTCGCCACGGATGCGGCAGCGACGGCCGCACCAACTTCCACAACCATCGACACCACGCCGCCACCCCAGCACGAAAAAAAGCGTCGGAAGATTACGCCGATTCCCTTCTGGGTGTGTGCGGGTGCCACGGTGGCCTTCGGCGCCACGGCCATTGCCATGACCGCTGTCGTGGGTGCCAATAACGACGACGTGGGAACGCAGTCCGAAGCGGATCGGCTGAACGCCATGCGGGGCGTGGGCATTGCCTCGCTGTTTACGGCCATCGCGGCCGGCATCGCCACCGGGGTGCTCATTCCGTTTACGGATTTCAAGGGCGAGCGCCATTCGGCGACAAATGATCGGCCGTTTGTCTCCTTCTACGGTGCCAACCGGGAAGGCGGCATCGTCCTGCAGGGGAGGTTTTAACAATGAAGTGGTGGATTACATTGATGTTTCTGGCACTGCTGTCCGTATCGATGGGCAGCTGCGCGCTGTTTGAAAAGGTGGAAGTCAACGACAGTGACGCGGATGCGGACACAGATTCAGACACGGATACGGATACAGATTCGGACAGCGATACCGATTCGGACACGGATTCGGATTCGGGCGGCGATTACTGGGTGGACGGCTACTGTCCGGGCTGGAGTCTGGATACTCCGGCCTCCAGCGACTGCGGGGGCATCACCTACGAGGGCTGCTGCGATGGTAACGGATATGCACTTTTCTGCTCGAACGCCGGAATCCTTTATTGTAGTCCCTGTTCCGGGGCCTGTTCCTGGAAGGTTGATGAGGACGGTGACGGGTACTACTGCACCACTGCGGACAACGGAGACGACCCGGCTGAGCTGCACCCGAGAAGCTGCGAAGCCCTGACCGCGGGCCCTCCCACCGGGGACTACTGGGTGGACGGCTACTGCCCGGCCGTTGAAGTGGGCGCCACGGATCTGCCGGTCTCTGACTACTGCCGGGGTTACTCCTATGAAGGCTGCTGCGATGGAGACGGTAACGTGGCCTACTGCTCGAGCTACCGCCTCTATTGCCATCCCTGCGCCGACACCTACACGTGTTCCTGGTACACGGGGGATACGGAGCTGGGCGAATATTACTGGTGCACCCTGTCGGACAACGGTCCGGATCCGTCCGGGAACCATCCACAGTCCTGTGTGCCCCCGGCGGAGGATACGGATTCGGACACAGCCACGGATTCGGATTCGGACAGCGCTTCGGATTCGCAGTAACGTCTGTTTTTCAACGGCCCGTTCCGGCCGGAGGTTTCGTTCATGGGAAGGTTGCGCATGCATGTTGTCTGGTTGTCTGTCTGGGCGGCGGTGGGCGGTTGCGCGCTGTTCGAAGAAGTGCACGTGGCGTCGGACGACGTTGATGTGGACAGCGATAGTGACGTTGACAGCGACAGTGACGTTGACAGCGATAGTGACGTTGACAGCGACAGTGACGTTGACAGCGACAGTGATGTCGATACCGACAGCGGAACGGACAGCGATCCCGGGCTGCCGACGGATACGGGGACCGATTTCTGGGTGGACGGTTATTGTCCCGGCTGGAACGGCGGTCCGGCCGCCGCGGATTGCCGGGGGGTCACCTATGAAGGATGCTGCGATGACGGCGGCCATGCGCTGTACTGCTCCGGCACTTCCGCGGGATTCCTCTATTGCGAGCCCTGCGCAAACGCCTGCTCCTGGACCGACGACGGCTACTACTGCACGGTGGGGGACAATGGCGCCGATCCCACGGGAACCCATCCCCAGCAATGCGATTTCTGAGCTGCCCGGCAGGGTGAAATGCACCTATCCCCACGGTGTCCGGCTGGCGGGCGCCGCAGAAACGGGCCAGTGACGGCCGGGAAGGAACCGTGATGCAGAATCGATTTTTTATTTTGACCGTGGCTGGGTTGTGCCTGGCAGGATGTGTGGGCTTCGACGAGGACTATGACGCGAACCTCGACACCTTCGAGGGTTGTCCGGACATTCCCGGGCATCCCTTCGGCAGCCATCCGCAGGCGTATACGGCGGCCGCCATCCTGCCTTCGGGCACGCAGGCCGAGCTCGACGACGCCGTCTCGGCCCTCTACGACAACTGGAAGGGACGCTACCTGATGAACGGAAGCCCCTGCGGCGCCGGCCAGTACTGGGTGGCGACGGGCATGGGCGACAAGGCCACCGTGAGTGAAGCCCACGGCTACGGCATGATGATCACCGCGTTCATGGCCGGCTACGATCCGGATGCACAGAATATTTTTGACGGGATGTACCGCTATTTCCGTGAACATCCGGCGGGCTCCAACCCCGATCTGATGGCCTGGGCCCAGGACTACGATTGCAACGACAGCGGTGACAACAACAGCGCCACGGACGGTGATCTGGACATCGCCTACGGGTTGCTGCTGGCAGACCGCCAGTGGGGCAGCGCCGGAGAGGTGAATTACCGCAAGGAAGCCAGGAAGGTGCTGCGGGCCATCATGGACAAGGAAGTGATGAACAACCGGTACATCCTGCTGGCGGACTGGGTCATCCACAGCGACGAGCACATGAACGCCACGCGCCCCAGCGACTTCATGCCCGGCCACCTGAGCGCGTTCCACGCCGAGGACGTCACCGGCCTGGACGGGAACTACCAGTCGCTCATGGACAACATGTACGACATCCTGCTGGCGGTGCGCGATCCGCAGACCGGCCTTGTGCCCGATTTTGTCATCAATCCCCTCGGCACGCCGGAACCGTCGCCCCCATCGTTCCTGGAAGACGAGGACGACGGCATGTACGGTTACAATTCGTGCCGGGTGCCCTGGCGCATCGGTGTGCACTACCTGCTCTCCGGGGATGAGCGGGCGCGGGACATGCTCGAAACCATGGCCACCTGGCTCGAAGCGGAAACCGGGGGCGATCCCGCAAACATCATGGCGGGTTACGACCTGGACGGCACCGCCTACAACGACTACAACAACTTTTCCTTCACCGCGCCGTTTGCCCTGGCGGCCATGGTGTCCGCGGAACACCAGTCCTTCCTCGATGCCATCTGGGCCGAGGTGGGCGTGCCGAACCTGGAGTGGGGCAGCTACTACTCCGATTCGCTGCAGATGCTGTCCGCCATTGCCATTTCGGGCAACTGGTGGACCCCTGAGGACGACGTGTGCCCCTGACCTGTCAACCAGTCTCTTCGATCGGCCTGTTTCTCTTCGTACTTCTGTGCATCGGTTGCGGCACCGCGGACCGGACGGGTTCCCCCGGGGGCCGGTCCTGCGATTTCGGATGGCGCCCGGGTCATCCGCCCCCATCCTGTCGGGAAGGGGACGCCCGCTGGTGGTCGGTGTTTGCGGACGATGCGCGAATCGGGTGGCGGGTGGTCGGCAGCCGGCAGGGATCCCGGGGCCGGACCATCTGCGAAGAGCGGAAAATGGCCATCGGTCGCGGGCGGACCGCGGTGGAGATATCCAGCGTCACGCAGGTGGAGGAAGACCCGGACGGTCGGGTGGTGTCGTTTGCATCGACGACGGACAGCAACGGGACACTGGAGCGGCGCTGCGGCAAGCGGACAGGCGCGCGGATGCA
>JAKQNG010000247.1 GCA_029565915.1 Deltaproteobacteria bacterium | reverse complement strand
GGGTGTCCGTTCATGAAACCCACAACCCATTCCCATTCGAAGCTCTTTGTGCACCTGGTATGGAGCACGAAGATGCGCCTGGACCTGCTGCCCGCGCATATCCGGGAGATCCTTGACAACACGCTGGCGCAGACCGCCATGAAAACGGACTGCACGTTCATGGAATGGGGCGGCACGCGGGATCATCTGCATCTGCTGGTGCGGTATCGTCCCGATATTTCCGTTGCGGAGCTGGTGCGACGCATCAAGTCGGCCATGTCCCACCGCATCCGCGAGGCCGGACATCCGGAATTTGAATGGCAGGCCGGCTATGGAGCGTACAGTGTGTCCGAAGACGGATTGGAATCCGTGGCTGCCTACATCCGGGCGCAATGGGACCATCACGGAGATGGGGAATGACGACGGGTCGATGACGAACGCGACCATGAAAACGACCATGAACACGACCCGCATGCCCCGCGCAGGATCTGCGCGGGCTGGGGTTGAAGCCTCGGGCATCGGGTTCCCTGATGGTGCAGACAGACCATGCAGCATGATCCCCGGCGGGATCCGCCGGGGTAGTACATTTCGGTGAGTTGATGATAAGATCGAACGCGTACATGAAAACGACCCACATTATTAAACTCCCCCGGCAGATCCTGCCGGGGGCGAAGCTGGACAGGGGAGCACTGCATTGCAATCCCAGCCCGCGCAGATCCTGCGCGGGTGTCCTGCCGGGGGCGAAGCTGGACGGGGGAGCATTGCATTGCAATCCCAGCCCGCGCAGATCCTGCGCGGGATTCAACGATAGAGGCACATCATGAAAATTCTGATTACCGGACATACGGGATTCATCGGGCGCACCCTGTGCGAGCGCCTGACCCGGCGGCAGAAACACCACGTGGTGGGGGTTTCCGCCGACGACGCGCCCACAAAGGCGGACCGCGCCTACACCTGCGACGTGCGGGACCTGTCGGACCTCCACCGCATCTTTGCCGCCGAGGCCCCGGACCTGGTCATCCACCTGGCCGCCGTCGCCAGAGGGCCTGTCCCGGCTGCCCGGGAAGAGCGGACCCGGTCGGTCAATGTGGCCGGCGCCGTCAACGTGGCCCACGCGGCCAGGGACAACCGCTGCCGCGGGCTCATCCACTTCAGCACGGCACGCGTGTGGGGCCTGACCACGTCCCCCGAGGGCCGCAGCGAGGACGCCTCCCCGGCGCCCGGCGACAACCTGGGAAAAATGGCCCTGGAAGCGGAGCAGAAGCTGCTGGAAGATTTCAACGACGGGTCGTTTCCCGTGGTCGTCCTGCGGCCGGTGACGGTTTTTGGAAAGGGCGATGAACGGGGCGGCTGTGCAAAGATCATCGCGGCCCTGCAGCGGGGCTTCTTTCCCCTGCTGGACGGGGGCGCTGCCCGGCGCAGCCTGCTCCACGCGGAAAATCTGGCGGACCGGGTGGAGCGGCTCATCGATAAAGGGTGGAAAGGGGGCGCCACCTACGGCGTGTCCGACTTCAACGTGTCCCTGTGCGACTTTACCGCGCTGGTCAAGGAGCACTGCCGGTTCGCCCTGACCCCGGCGGTCCCCCTTTCCCTGGCCGGGCACCTGCAGGTGCTGGACCGCTACCTCTCCCCTCTGCTGCCGGTGGAAACCCCCGTGGCCGACGCCATTGCGCGGATGTCCACGGACTTTGTCATCCACACCCGCCTCTTTGAGCACGACTACGGCTATGCGCCCCGCCTCTCCCTGCGGGAAGCCGTGGCCGCCACTCTTTCATGAAGCCCCAGTACGTCATCCTCTTTCACCACTTCCGGCGGTTTCTCGAAAAGGCCGCGGCAGCGAGGGTGGACGTGGTGCCCCTGAAGGGCGCCCACCTGCTGACGTCCGTGTATGGTCCGGACGAGGACCGGGGCCTCCTGGCGGACGTGGATTTTCTGGTGCGGGAGAAGGACTGGCAAACGAGCCACCGCCTGCTCGAAGAACTGGGCTTTGTGGCGCGGCCGTCGCCCGTTGACGAAGACCACCAGAAGGAAAAGGGCTTTCACCTGCCCGTGGATGGCGACCGGCACATCCTCTTTGAAGTGCACCGGGCGCTCTTTGCGGAAGACCGGTTTCCCATTGACCACGAGGCCCTGTGGGCGCGGACGACGCCGTCCACCTTTGACGGGGTGGGCTGCCGCCGCATGAGCGGCGAAGACGTGTTCTGCCATGTGGCCTTCCACGCGGCGGTCCACCGCTTCATGAACCTGCAGCGGGCCGTGGAGGACCTGCGGCGGGTGCTCGCCGGTCCGGATGTGTCCCTGCCGGCCATTGTGGAACGGGCCGATGAGTGGCACTGCCGCCGGGCCGTGTGGTTCTTTTTTTACCTGCTGGCGCACCGGGTGAACCGGGTGGGCGTGTCGGCGGCCATGGATGCCCTTGCGCCCCCTCTCCCTGTGCGGGGGGCCCTCATGGCCCTGCCCTCTTCCGGCGGGGACACGCGGATTGCCTTTTTACACCACCGGCTCCAGGCCGCCGTCGTGTGGCCCCTGGTGTTCGACCGCCCCTCCGACCTGCTGCGCATGGTGCGCCACCACCCCTTCCTGGTGGCGCGCCGCCGTCCCGCCTGACCGATTCTGCTATTCCCAGTCGTCGAATTCGTCCGCGAAGGTGTCTTCTGTGGCGCCCGGAGGCAACGAGAGGTCCACGACCCCGTCCCGCCTTGCGACGAGGCGCGGTTCGGGCAGGGGGTCGCCCTCGTTGTAGAACGCCAGCTCCTGCTCCAGACCCAGCCGGTATTCGGCGTCGGAGATGCGGTGGCGCTCGAACATCACCTGCATGACCCGGTGGAGGGAGGCCATCTTCTTCTTTGACACACCGCCTTCCTTTTTGAGGGCGTTGTGCCGGGCCACGGGGGAGGGGAGGAGTTTGACGAGGAACACGGACTCCACCAGGTTCAGCTCAAAGGGCTCCCGGCCGAAGTAGTAGCGGGCCGCCGGGCCCACGCCGTAGATGGACGGGCCGAACTCCACCACGTTGAAATAGAGTTCGAGGATTTCGTCCTTGGTGAAGTTGGATTCCAGGTACCAGGTGAAGAAGAGCTCCTGGAGCTTGCGCGCCAGAGTGCGGTCCCTGGAGAGGAACAGGTTCTTGGCCAGCTGCATGGTGATGGTGGAGGCGCCGTGCTCCATGGCGCCCTTGCGCAGGTTCATGGAGAGGGCGGTCCGCAGCTCGGGCAGGGTGAGGCCCTGGTGGGACTCGAATTTGCCGTCCTCGGTGGTGAGGACCGCAGCGATGAGGTAGGGGGAGATGGCGCCGATGGCGGTCCAGTGGTCGGAGCCGGGGCCGGACAGCATGCGGATGCGGTTGCCCTTGTCGTCGTAGGCCATCCAGGCGAACAGGCGGCGGAAGTCGTCGGGGGCGGGCAGGCCGCCGAAGTTGCTGATTTGACAGCGGTTGTCCAGCACGCCGTCCAGCACCGTGTCGTCCGGGGAGACGGCGTCCAGGGCGAGGTGCACCTCGAAGCCGATGCGGCCCTCCAGGGCGACGTCTTCGAGGGGGCGGCGCAGGGGAGCGGGGATGGCGCCCAGCACCTGGCGGCAGGCGGTGGGGGGCAGGGCGACGCGCAGGTCGAAGGCCAGCCGGTCCGTGTGCACGGTGCCCTCGAAGGAGAGGCGGGCCAGGTCCTTTGCCACCTGGAGCTGGTCCACGTGCAGCAGGTGGTCCCCGGCGTTGAAGGTGAGGCGGTAGTCCAGGGCGAACTGGAGGTCCTTGAGGGACTCCGGAGCGATGCGGTCGTGCTTGAGGGCCAGTCCCGACAGGGCCGTGCGGCCCTCGATGGTGAGCAGGCCCCGGAGGTTGCGCTTCAGGGTGAGCTGGCCTCCCGCCCGGGCCTTTGACCAGTCCACGCCGTTGGGCGCGAGGAGGGGTCCCAGGTTTTCGAGGGGCAGGTCCGGCACGTCCAGCACCAGCTCCGGCTGGCCCTGCCGCGGAAGGGTGCCCTGCACGACGAACTCGCCCCTGCCTCCCACGGCGCGCCCGTTGGCCCGCAGGGAAATGAGCCGCTCCGCGTTGGTGATGAGCTCCGCGGTCACGCCGGCCAGCTCCAGGCCCCGGGAAGGTCCCGTGGACAGGAAGCCGCGGCCCCGGCCGATGGTCACCGCCGCGTCCAGGTAACGGGGCCCTTCCCCGGCGACGGTCGCGTCATCGTCCCCGCCGGCCAGTCCCAGGTCCTGCAGGCAGGCCCGGACGTCGTCCATGGCGGCCTGCAGCTTCGCCACCTGGAGGGGCAGCACAAAGTCGGGCCGGTCCACATCCGCGGTCAGATGGCGGGCCACAACGTCGTAGTCCATTGACAGGTTGTCGGCGGTGATGCTGACCCCTGACCCGTCCAGCCGCCAACGGTCCGCCTGCAGGTGGGCCCGGCGACCGGGTGCGATGCGGCCAAAGAGGCCCTTTGCCTCCGCGGCGATGCCCCGGTCAGAAACGCGCATCTCCCCGGAAGTCAGGTAGATTTCGGGTACGTCGCCGTCCTTCCCGACAGGGGTGCCCTCCCCGGGGCGCAGGCGGTCCAGCAGGTCCCGCCACTCCATCAGGGAGGCGCCCTTTGACCGGTTGCCCGCCAGCAGCGAAAGGCCGTCCACCCGGATGCCCGAGATGTCCAGGTCTCCCAGCAGCAGGGGGCCCACCCGGACGTTCACCCCGAGGCGCTCGATGCGGGCAAAGGGCCGACCCCCGGCCAGGGACGACACGGTGACCCGCCGCAGGGACACGGAGGAGAGGGAGACCGACATGTCCTCCCATGTCACGTGCACCCCGTAGCGCTCCTGCACTTTTGGAATGAATTCTTCGGAAATCTGCCGGTCCGCGCCGGACTGGAGGAAAAAAAACCCGATGAAACCAAGGACAACGATGAGTATGATGAGCGCCAGCAGCCAGCGTTTCAGTCCCATGGCGGCGAGTTTCCCATGAGTCAAAGGTGGTGTCCATTAATAAAACAGTTCGCGCCCGCGTGCATCGCGTGCATTGAAAACGGCGGACGTCGGCCTGCGGAAAGGCTTTGCGCGATGCTGCAGATTCCCGTCATCGGCATTGATGTCCGTTACCCCCACTCGCGCACCATGGACCGGGCGCCCCGCGCGGCCCGTCCGTTTCTGTTTGCGGCAAAGGAAATCCTGTACCGCTGCACGTTGCCCGCCCCCGGCCCGTCGCCCCTGCCGGCCCATCTGCCGACCCCGTTGCTGCTGGTGGACGACCGGGCTTCGTCGGGAAAAACCCTCCTCGTGGCCCTTGACCTGCTGGCGGCCGCGGGCATCTTGCGCAGCGACGTGCTGGTGGCCGTGGAGCGCTGCGGCCGGCGGGCCGCCCATCTGGTGGATGTGGTGCTCAGCCCGTGGGAAGGCGGAGAATGAACACCTGGGCGTCATTGTCGCGCCGGGTTTCGACGGACCCGCCAAGGGCAGCGGAGGCGGCCTTCACGGCATACATGCCCATGGCCCGGGCATACCGGGCCCGGTTCTCGGACTTGGCGATGCCCTGAAAGGCGGCGTCAAAACAGCACGAAACGAATTCGTCCGCAATGGGCACCCCCGTGTCCCGCACGGTGATGACCGCCGTGCCGCCGTCCACCGCCGCGCGAACCGTCACCCGTCCGTCCCCGGGGGTGTTGGCCGCGCAGGCGAGGAGCAGGTTTTCGAGGGCCAGCCCCGCGTAGTCCGCGGGCCAGTGGCAGTGCACGGACGGCAGGGAGCCTTCCGTTTCAATGATCGTCGTGGACGAGAGCTGCAGGGCGCGGCAGGCGGCCACCGCCCCCCCGGACGAAATCGTCGAGGGACACGGCCTCCGCCGGGGAGGACTCACCGGCCTCGATGCGGGCCAGCTGCAGCAGGTTGTTGTACATGTGCAGGAGCTGCTTCACGGCCAGGGCCGAGTCCGTTACCGCGGACCGCAGCTCCCCGTCGTCGATGACCGCTTCGAGCCAGGACAGGTTGGCGGAAATGGCCGAGAGGGGATTTTTGAAATCGTGGACATAGAGCCTCGCCACGGTGAGGGGCGGGGCCGCCCGGTCGTCGGCGGGATGGGACGGGTCGGTCATGGGCCGGTTATTCCACATCGGGTGGCGGGAATCAATAAACGCGACAAGGGGGCAGCACGTCGCAGTGCCGCAGCAGTTCGGCGCGGCGGGTGAAGAGGGCGTCGATTTCCCGCTGTCCGAGAATCGGCGTGCCGTCCGCGGCCGACGCGGTGCGGACGTCGTCTTCGGTGAGATCGCGGATGCGCGCCACCAGGTCGGCGGGAGCGCAGGGCAGGAGCCCCAGGTAGCTGTCCATCTTCTGTTGCCGTTTTTCTGAAAAGGTGACGAACGACCCGTTGTGGTCGAGGAGCACCAGGCCGCCGCCGTCCTTCTGCCGGAAGAGGTTGCCGCCGGAGAACCGGTCCCAGTTGCCCAGGAGGTAGTCGGCCATCACCGTGCGGACGAGGTCCAGCTGTTCCCTGTCCGGAGGTCCGGCGAACCGGTCCGCCAGGACACCCGTGCCCGCGCCCGCCGGGAAGACGGGTTCCAGGTTGTCCATCCACGCGATGAGGGCACCCCGCACCCGGCCGTCGGGGCCCGCGTCCACCTGCTCTGCATAGGCGGCAACCACGTCCGGATGCCGGGACGAGAGGGATGCGGTCAGCCGGCCCGGCGGAAAGTCCCGCAGCACGGCGACAGGCACATTCGAAAGCCGAAGGAGGCGGGCGATGCGGTGGTAGGCCACTTCGTACTTCGCCGTGGCGTTGCCCTTGAGGAAGGGCTTGAACACGGCCTTGGTGCCGTTTTCGAAAACGACCTGCAGGGTCCAGCTGCGCTTTGACAGGGGCATGGTCCGCACCACCTTTGCCGTGCGCAGGGTCGCCTCGATTGACGCCACCGGGTCCGGAGCGGTTGGCGCCGCGGTCTGCACGGGCGGGGGCAGGGAGGGCAGGGGGGCGTCCCTTCCGGGGGATGGCGCGGGGGATGACGGCGTCGTCGGGGAACGGGGCGGACCGTCGTTCGGGTCGGGGGGGGCATTGCATCCGGCGGCGGACAGCAGCAGGGCAGACAGCAGACAGGCCGGGCCGCGCATGGACAGACAGGTCAGTGGATGACCCGCTTGGGGGGTTGACCGGGAAATTCGGAGTCGAAGGCCCGGTAGTCGCCGCCTTCGGTGTCGTCGGGCAGGGGCAGGGTTTCGGGCAGGGGAAACAGCCGCCAGGGCTCCACCTCTTCGAAGGGGTCGTGAAACTCAATGGAGGCGGGTTCCATGGCCATGAGCAGGTTCTCCACCTCGCTGCGGCGGGCGCCGTAGGACAGGGGCCACACCACCTCGTTGCCCGAGAGGCTGATTTCGTGTTCCTGTTCCCAGCCGTTGTCGTTGGAGAAACCGAATTCTTCGTAGACCGCGGCCACCTCCGCCAGAGTGGCCTCGCCGCCGCCCGCTTCGAACAGCTCGTCCACCCGGGTTTCAATGCGGTCGAACAGGGCGATGAGGGTCATGTGGCAGGCCCGCGCCTGCCGCGGTGTGGCAAAGCGCACGAGCACAATCGTGCCCGGGGTTGCTTCGTCGTCTGCGCTGTAGAACCGGTCCACCATGGCCCGCAGAGATTAGCACAGGCAATGGGGCAACTCCATGATAAACTGTGGCCCTGCCAGCGCCGGAAGGACGCTGCGGTACAGGAGGACCGCCATGAAAACCACATTTCTGTTTCTGTTGACAGCGCTGCTCATGGGATGCGGTGACAGGACCACATCCGGAGACGACACGGACAGCAGGAGCGAGAGCGGGAGCGACAGTAATGGGACGGATGGGACAGATGGGACGGATGGGACAGACACAGAAGACACAGAGACAGAAGACACAGAAGACACCGACACGGATGCGGACGGGGATGGTGCGTGCGGCGACATCGTCACATTTGAAACGGGAATCGTTCCGCAGACCGAGATTCACGTGGCCGTGGACGGCGACGACACCACCGGAAACGGCAGCGCCGATGCGCCCTTTGCCACGGTGGAGCATGCGGCGAGCCACGCCGGGCCCGGCACGGCCATCCGGATTCACGGCGGCACGTATGCGGGGGGCATTTATCTTTCGGGCCTTGCGGGCACCGCGGAGGCGCCCATCTGGATTGGCGGCACCGCGGATGAGCGACCCGTCATCGAGGGCGATGTCGAAGGGCTCCACTTGAGCGAAGTGCGCTACGTCATCATCCACGATCTGGAAATCCGCAACGCCTCCGGCAATGGGCTCAACTGCGATGACGGCGGCGACACGGCCAATCCGGAGGCCACCCGCCACGTGGTGCTGCGCAACCTGTTCATCCACGACATCGGCACGGGCGGCAACGAGGACTGCCTCAAGCTGTCCGGCGTGAACGACTATTTTGTTCTCGACAGCGAAATGGCGTTCTGCGGCGGCAGCGGCGGCGGCAGCGCCATCGATCACGTGGGCTGCCACAACGGCCTGCTGGCGGGAAACCACCTCCACGACCTGTCCGCCAACGCGATCCAGTGCAAGGGCGGCAGCGCGAACATCGAAATCCGGGGCAACTGGATGGCATCCGCCGGAGAGCGCGCGGTCAACATGGGCGGTTCCACGGGATTTGAATTCTTCCGTCCGCCCCTGTCCGCGTCAGCACCCAACGTGGAAGCGCGGGATATCCGGTTGGTTGCCAATGTGATCATCGGCGGCGCCGCGGCCTTTGCGTTTGTGGGCTGCGTGGCCTGCGCCGCGGTCAACAATACGGTCTACCTGCCACAGCAGTGGGTGTTCCGCATTCTTCAGGAAACGGTGTCCACGGACGACTACACATTCAGTGCCTGCGCAGACAACCTGGTGGCAAACAACATCTTTTTTTTTCGCGGGAACAGATTTCCACCCACGTCAACATCGGACCGGACACCCTGCCCGAAACCTTCGCGGTGGAAAACAACCTCTGGTATGCCGTTGACAGTCCGAATGCGTCGGCCCAGACCGACCTGCCTGCGGCGGAGGTCGAACCGCTGATTGGCCTGGACCCCGGCTTTGACGTGCCGGCCGACACGCTTTCCATCGACCATTTTTCCATTTCCAGCAGCAGCCCCGCCTGGATGGCCGGCAGGGAATATGAATATCTGTCCGGTGATTTCACGGGTGCCTGCTGGATGGACCCGCCATCCCTCGGCGCCAGGGAATACCGGCCCGACTGAACATGCGGTCTTCTGACGTTGCTACCAGCCGAGTCTGGTGCGCAGGTGTGCGGCCAGGGCATCGCCCATGGACTGATGCGCAGCGAGATCGGGATGACCGTCGCATCCATTCCAGTTGGGACCATTCAGGTTGATTTTTTCCACGTTGGCATCGTCCAGGTCGGCAATCACTTCATCGATTTCGTCGCTGAATGCATCACCGGAACCATTGATGGCACAAAGGATGCAGGCATCGGGAGCATCCATGCGCAGGCGCGCGATGAACTCTTCGTAGGCGATGATGTAGTTGTTCCGGTCCACACCGGCCAGAAAATCGTTGGTCCCCAGATTGATGACAATCACATCCGGAATGAAATCGCCGGAGTCCCAGCCGGTCTGGTCGTCATCGGGAAGGGCATAGTTGTAAAGGTCGGGAACCAGTTCGTTGGTGGAACCGTCGAGGTTCATCGCCATTCCCTTGCCGGACCATGCTTCCACATGGGCAATCGCGCCCAGCGCCCGCGCCGCAATGGGACCATACGCGAGTGCCCCTTTTTCCGTTGCGGCGGAGAATGGACATCCGGTGTTGCCATACCCGGCGGAGATGGAGTCACCGATGATGTCGATTCTTCGCGCGAACGGGAACGGGGATGCAACGAGGTCTCCATCCGGTGCAATGAATCCGTGGAATGTCACTGCGCCGAACATCGCTTCCGGATTTCGATAAAGCTGCACATCGTGGGTGCCGGAAGCGGCGCCCGAAACCACGTGGTAGGTGCGCACCTCCGCATCGCTGCTCCATTCTGATCCGGCGGTTTGCATTTCCTCCACCACATCGCCATCGAGCACCACCTGGAAAGAAATGCCACCAGCCCCCGAGAGTTGGACATCGAGCGCGCTGCCCGAGAAGCGGACGCCGAAGCCGCAGTTCGACCATGCGCAGGCAGGACTGTCCGGTTGGCGGCGATCGAAGCGGCCGAAAAAGTGAACCAGCTCCGTGGGCTCCGCGCCGGTGTCGGTATCATCACCGGTGTCGCTGTCCGTGTCGGTGTCGCTGTCCGTGTCGGTGTCCGCGTCGGCTCCGGATGAAGTCTTATCGTCGCATCCCCAGAGCAGCAGCACCAGTATGACAATCCAATGGTGTTTCATCACTCGTCCTTTCGTTACGTCATGCCGCTGAAGTGTACGCCTGTCCGGCGGAATCGAGCAGACATTTCAGACGCCATCCGGCTCAGCGGTGCATTTCCATGGCGTCGAGGACGGCGGCCATGAGGCGGTGGGTGCCGTCGAAGCGGGCCCGGTTGCCGCGGATGTCCCCGGCCGGCTGGACGAACGGCGAACCGTCCAGTTCGTCGCCGCAGTGGGCAAGGAGCAGCGACGCGGAATCCGCCGTGGCCTCCAGGTGAAACTGAAACGCCGCCACCCGGTTGTCGAAAACAAAGCCCTGGTTCGCGCAGGCCTCCGTGGCACCGAGGGGCACGGCACCGTCCGGAATCGCGAAGGTGTCCCCGTGCCAGTGGAAGGCCTCAAAGACAGGCGGCAGTGCCGACCCGAGGCAGGTCTCGTCCAGCCGGGGGTGGCGCGTCACCGGAAACCAGCCGATTTCCCGATGGGGGTTCTTCGTCACCGCCGCGCCCATGACCCGGGCGATGAGCTGGGCGCCGAGGCAGATACCGAGCACCGTGGCGCCGCGCGCGATGACCTTGGCGATGAACTGCTTTTCGGCACCGAGGAAAGGCACTGTCCCTTCGTCGTCCGCACCCATGGGCCCGCCGAGGATGATGAGTCGCTGCACGGCAACCGGGTCGGGCAGGGCATCGCCCCGGTACAGATGGTGGACCACCAGGGGATGGTGGGGCGCAAGAAGGTCGGACAGAAACGCGGGACCTTCGAACGGAACATGCTGCAGGATGTGAATGGTCATGCAGAGTGTGTATCGCGATCAGCGGCGCGGTTCACCGGATTTCCCGCTCCGTCGGTCAAATAGATTCCATGATTTTCCCATATTCCGCCCCTGTGTCCGGCACCGCCATTTTCATGACTTCCCGACCATCCGATTGAACTATAATGAACGCGACATCGCTGACTGGAACCAGCGATTCTGCAACCGCCGGGCGGACAGAAATATGGACAGCGCACAGAAAAAAGATCTCAGGGAGCAGTACCGGCAGATGAAGCCGGCGATGGGGGTGTTCGCGGTGCGGAACATCCGGAGCAACCGGTGCTTTCTGGAAGCCAGCGCGGACATTCCCAGCATGTTCAACCGCATCCGGTTCCAGCTCGACATGGGCATGCATCCGAACCGGGCCCTGCAGCAGGACTGGAAGGAACAGGGCGCCGACGCGTTTACCTTTGAAACGATTGATCGTCTGGAATACAGCAACGACGCGGCGAAGACCGACTACCGGGAGGACCTGAAAACGCTCAAATCCCTCTGGCGAGACCGCCTGGCCGGAGAAGGGCGCCTCTCCTTCTATCCGTAACGCCCGCATTGATTCCCTTTACGCCCTGCTTCTTGACGGATCGCATCGACAGCGCTATTGTCCGTGCATCCCACCCGCATGAATTTCCAGACAATTGAGGAAGACTGAATTGCGCACCCGGGTGCGCAATTGATGAGTGCGTGTTGCAAGTATTGTAAATGACCGATATTTTCGCGAATTTTCACACGCTCATTGGTCAAGGTCCAGACATCCCGTTTCACAACTTCAAGAGATGAACGCAGGGATCTGCGTCAGCGACCTCGTGCCGGTCGTCTGATGAAATGCCATCACTATCTGGAAGTTACTTTGTACCGGAGGAGGGACTCGAACCCTCACAAGCTTGCGCCCACTGGATTTTGAGTCCAGCGCGTCTACCAGTTCCGCCACTCCGGCGCGCAGTCGTTGGCTATCACGAAGGTCCACCGAAGTCCAGTCCCTGCGATGATCGCGTGAACCGACGACCGGAATCCGTCGTCGGAATCCGTCACGGGTTGCGGCCACTGCCTTTCGCGATATACTTCCCCCACCTGAGGTGAATTCATGGCGGTTGATTTCAAAGAAGACAAGGACAAGCCCCGACTGGCCACCTGCGCCACCCACAACCTGAAATACGATCCCGCAACCACCTGGGGTTGCGTGCTGTGCCGCAAGAAACAGACCAGGCGGATATCGGGTTATGCGGTGGTGGGCGGAATTCTGATTGCCGCGGCCGCGGTATTTCTGGCGGTACAGATGATGGCCGAGCGGGACGAGGCGCCGCCGCCGGCGATTCGCTGTGCAAAAGCCCATGCCGCCGACAGTGGCACCCGCGTGGAAAAAAAGGCCGTCGACTGCCTGACAACCGTGTCGCAGAAGGTGGAAACCTGTGTGCTGGACCTGGCCGGCAGAGAAGACGTCCAGATGGACAGGGAGCTGTGTCTCGATCCGTTCATGTCCCTCGACGAAACCTGCCCGGGTGCCTATTCGCTGGAGGATTCCGTCGGTGAAGCGATCTATTCCAGTGGAGACGGACCCGCCTGGCCGGACGTGCGCGCGGCGGTGGAGGCAGTGCAGGAAGAAATCGAAAAGTGCGTGGAGAGCGGCAGCTACAATTTCGGCCTGCGCCTGACCGTCGCCGGTGCCACCGGAGCGGTGGAAGACGTGATTCTGTCCAACGCCGGATTTGATACCCCCGCCATGCGCTTCTGCGTGTCCGAGGTGCTCCGCGCCCTCACGTTTCCCGGCAGCGGTGCCGGCAGCTACACGGTGGCAGCCATGCTGAATGCCGACATCCTGTCGCGGAACCGGCCGGAAAAGGACGACCCCCGCAAAGCCGAATTCGAAAAGTTCCTCAGCGAGCAGCGGGTGAAGGAGGCGGGCGCCGCCCAGCGGGAAGCCCTTCAGCGGGAGCGGGAAGAAAAAAATCGACAGTACCAGGAAGCCGTCCGGGCGAATTCGGCCAACCCCTGAACCCACCGCGCCCTCCGGCCGGGGCCTATTTGTGATACGGGATGTGGCGCAGGATGCACAGGGCCCGGTACAGCTGCTCGGCCAGCAGGAGGCGCGCCAGCCGGTGGGGCAGGGTCATGGACGACAGCGACAGGGTCATGTCCGCCTCCTTTATGAAGCCCGGGCTGAGGCCCTCCGCTGCACCGATGAAGAATGCGGCACCCGTCCGACCGGCGGTCATCCACGATTCGACGAGTGAGGCAAAACCGGCGGAGGTGAAGGTTTTGCCCCGCTCATCCAGGGCAATGGCCACATATCCGCTGCTTCTTTCGGCCCTCAGACGGGCGATGAGTCGATCTTCCGCGCCGGGTTTCAGCACCGTGTCGTCGACGGGCATCATCTTTTCGATGCGGGCAAGGTAGTCGCGGACCAGCGGTGCGGCCGGATCGGCCTTTTCCCTTCCGACGCTGAAGATGCGGAACTTCACGACCGGCGGGCAGTTGTCGACGGGGGCAGGGGAAGCCGTTCCGCGTCCATCCACAACCCGTCGAGGTCGTAGAAGCCGCGCTTCTTGTCCTCAAAGGCATGGAAGATCACATCGCCGCAGTCCAGGAGCACCCACTGTCCCGCCTGGCGACCTTCGATGCCCAGCGGATGGATTTTCTTCTGTTTCAGCGCACTTTCCACGCCTTCGATGATGGCATCCACCTGCCGGGCCGAGCGGCCCGAACAGATGACGATGAAATCCGCATAGGACACTTTTCCTTCGACGTTGATGATTTCCAGGGCCAGGGCGTGTTTATCGAGGGCGGCGTCCGCGATGTACAGGGCAAGATCCTTTGGTGTCACTGGTTCCTCTCGGAAAAACGGTGGTTCATTCCACTCCCCTACATAATCATAAAAGCCCGATTTCGCAAAGAAATCGAAGTGCATCGACGGCCATCAACGGAGCCGGACCCTCCCTTGACACGTCTGCAACGCTCCTCTATACTCACCGCTCGTATTGATGACAACTCATTGTAAATAATATGAAAGTCGAGCACGACGACGCAAGCAACCCGCGCGTTCGGCGCAGAAAGAAGCAGGTGTTTTCATGAAGCGCATCTCCACTCTTTTACTGCTGGCAGCGCTGTCGCTGTCTGTTCTCCTCACCGCATGCCGCGATGAAAAGGATCCGCAGGACAACATTGATTTGCTCTATGACCGGCCCTGGCGGGAGCAGGCCCTGAAAAACATCAGTGACATCTTTTCTACGGTCATGCAGGAAAACAAGAACGACCTGCAGAACCCGGCGGTAAAGGAAGTGACCGACGTGCTCGTGCCCGGACTCAGCAAGGCTTTCATGGATTTCGACCGGGATCCGGCCAATCGGAAGGTCATCATTGAACTGCTGGCCCAGATGAACGATCCCCGGGCGATTCCAGTATTTCTGGAGGCCCTGACCATGGAAAAAACCACGGAAGCGGCCATGTTCCTCGTGGCCGCCAATGCGGTACAGCGCCAGAAGGTGGAAGCTGCCCTTCCCAAGCTCCTGAAGGGCTGGGAGATGGCCAAGAACGCCCGCGCGGGACGTCAGGGTGCACCGTTCACGAATGATGAAAACCAGATTGTCCAGTCGTTCATTTCGGCCTCGTCCATCATTGTGGTGGAGCATCCGGACACCTCGCTCAGGAAGGATGTGGTGCAGGCGCTGATCGAGATTACGGATGCGCCCGACACGATTCAGGAACTCCGGCTCAACATGAAGGCCATGAAGGCCCTCGGTAAAATCGGTGATGCCGCAGCGGTGCCGGTGCTGATCCGCGGCATTGCCCAGAAGGGCGTCCGTCAGCCCATCGCCCTCGGCACCATCGCGTTTGCGGCGCTGCAGCAGATTCATGATCGGGATGCGGTGGTGAAGGGCATCCTCGCTTTCGCCAAAGGTCAGGACGAGGCGTTCAATAAGGCCTATGCACAGGAACTGCAGGAAGATCCGTTGATGAAGAACCCCCTGTGGTTCATTCAGCAGGCCAGCACCTTCCTCGGCATGATGAGCTATCCGTCTCCGGCCGTTGTGGAGTTCCTGAAATCCGAATTCAACCACCTCGAAGCGGATGACCTGGACAGGAAGACCCAGAGCCTGGAGCTGCAGGTCCAGTTTGAAACCCCCGAGGAATGGGCGGTGATGCGAAGGAACTGGGCAGCCGTGGCGCTGGCCGAAATCGGCCAGGTCGACATCATGGACGAACTGGTCAATCGCATCAAATTCAACGGCGACAAGGTGGAAACGCCCCTTGAAGAGGCCGTCGGATACTTCCGCGCCATGGGCATGCTCGCCGTTCCCGACAAGGCCTGCGCCGTCATGAAGAAAGCCATTGCCGGCGCCGACGACTCCCTGCGCGATAAGCTGTTCTACAACGCGGCCCTCATGTGCGGTGAAGAATTCTACAAGCCGATGGACAAGGCCATCAAGGCAATCGATTGCGACAAGATCATCAAGGACCGTTTCCAGGGCGAAGCCTCCGAGGACGAAGAGAAGCAGGCCCGCAACGAGTGTCAGGTGATGATCAAGCGCATTGAGGGCTACAAGGAGCGCATCAAGTTCGGAACCGAGTGCGCGGACAAACTGGACTGCTACGTCAAGGAAGTCGGCAAGCACACCAGCAAGAATGTGGAGCGCGCCATTCTGACCCTGTACCGCCTCGGCCGGGATGACAAGGGCAAGACGGATGCGGTGGTGGAGGCGTTGCTGGCCAATCTGCACAATCCGTCCAAGGTGGCCCTCTCCGCCTCCATCCGCGCGCTCGATCTGCTGCTGCCGAAGGGCAGCCCCAAGCTCGAAGAGCGCATCAAGGACGTGTATGCCAGGTTTGCCGGCACTTCCACCTACGCCGATCGCGCCCGCGATCTCGAAGCCTTCATCGGCCGCGTCCGCGCCCGTATGACCGGCAAGTAGACCTCTCCTTTTTTCAGATCGAACGTTCCCCGGTTAAAACTTCTTTCCGGTTGCGCGGAAATGACAGCGCGGCGCCGAGCAGCATGGCCGGCAGTGCAAAGAAAATGCCGACCGAGAAGACCTGTCCGGCAAACCGCAGACTCGACGGTACCATTGCCCACTCCAGCAGCATGCCGCCGGCCATCAGCACCAGCAGCAGAAGGAAGCGCAGGGGAACGGGTCGCCTCTGTCTGTCGCGACGATCCTGCTGCTCTGCACCGCAGAGGAATCTCGCCGCAGCCAGCACCGCCCCCGTTTTGAGGGCGAATACGGTCGCCGCCGCAACGGTGGACAGGGAACCTGCCGGCAGATCCGGATGGACGACACCGGGCACGAGCCAGCCGCCGAGAGCGAAGAACACGACAATCATGCTGGCAACGGTTGCCATGATCCACGACACAAGGGTTGTCAGCGGGGAATCGGCCCGCTGCAGAGAGCTGGAGGGCCACAGGAAGGACACGGACAGGAGAAGGGCGAGAGTGGTCAGCGGGTTGTCGAAGGCATGAAGGCCCATGCCGGTGGCTCCCTGGGAAAGAGTGATGCTGCACACGCCGATGCCGCCCTCCGCAGCGGCGCCCGACAGCATCACAGCACCGAGGACGGCCGCGCCGGAGAGCCCGCTGGACAGACGGCTGGCCATGGGCCCTTCGCCGTATACCTGGAGAACAACCGAACACCCGAGGTACATTCCGAACAGGAAGAGAGCCGCAGACACTTCGAGCTGAAACGCGATGACCAGTGCCGGCGTCAGCAGCGACAGGGCAGCCGCCATGGCGATGCCCGCCATCCTGAGCACGGGATGGGTGACACCGCCGCCCGTCCACCGCCGTCGCCGCAGGCCCGGCAGAAGCAGTGAGAGAAACAGGCCCACCACGGTGGCCGTGAGCACCACGGCGAGGAGTTCATCCCGCCCGTAAATCGTGCCCGCGCCGGAAGAACCTTTCAGCAACACGGTCTGTCCCGAAGGAGACATGAATTCAAAGATGTGGTCTGCTCCCGAGTCCAGGCCCGCCAGCTCCGCCGCCGACACGAGGGGAAAACCATCCACGGAGATCAACCGGTCACCAGCGCGGATGTCCGCTTCGGCAGCGGGTGTACCGGGCTTTACCGCCACGGCGACGATGCCTTCTTCGAAACGGTCCGGATCAATCTGGACGCCCATGGTTGCCAGCAGATTCCGCGATTCTTTCACCCTCGACGCGTGGGTTCTGACGCCGCCGCCGGCGGGGCGGATTTGCAACCGCAGCATGTCGCTGCGGGCTTCCAGCGATACGACACCGCCTTCGAAGGTGCCGGGAAACGACACCTCCGCCACCCCATGGAACACCACTTCTTCCCGGGTCACGCGATCCATCACCCCGGGTGGCACCGGCACATCGATGCGGGAATCCGACAGGGCCTTGCCCGACAGGGTCACCTCCCGGTAGCGACCCTGTCCGGGTCCCGCGGATTTGAAAACGCCCTTCAGCCGGACTGTCGCAGGCCCTTCAACGAAGCCGTCTCCTTCGATGCGCAGGGAGTCTCCGGGCTCAATGACGTCGGGCAGCACCCGGTGCACCGCATAGAGCTCCACGGCGGGCGATCCGTTGCAGGACAAAACGAAAGACAGGGCCGCAGAAACGATAAGAATGGGAATACGGTTCATCGATGGATATGTAGACGCGCCGTCGCGGACAAATCCAGTTTTCGGCGGCGATATCGGCAGATTGCCAGCGCTGCATAAAATCGTTATATCCACGCCATGGCGGCAAAAAAATCGAAGCGCGATCCGGACATCATCTGCGAAAACCGTCGTGCCCGGCACAACTACGATATTGAGGCAACCTGGGAGGCCGGCATTGCCCTGGCGGGATCGGAAGTCAAGTCCGTGCGGGACCGGCGGGTGAACATGTCGGATGCCTACGCCGTCATCGAAAACAACGACGTTTTTCTCATGCATCTCGATATTTCGCCCTGGCCCCAGGCCCACCATTTCAACCACGAGGCCAAACGCCCGCGCCGCTTGCTGCTGCACCGGGCCGAAATCGACAAGCTCCGCGTGAAGGTGAACGAGCGGGGTTACACGCTGGTGCCCCTGGACCTGCATTTCAAGGACGGGCGGGTCAAGGTGACGCTGGCCCTCGCAAAGGGTCGGAAGATCCACGACAACCGGCGGGAAATCCGCGAGGATCAGGAGCGACGCGAAATGCGGAGCATCCTCGAGAGGTCGTGACGATGGATCGCAATGCCCACGAACAGCCCCTTTCCATTGACGGGTTACTGGCCGTGGAAGGGGATATGGCCACGGTCCGTACGGCATCGCCCAGGCCACCGGGGGCAAGGATCTGTTTTCAGGTCGGCGATGCGGCCGTTCACGGAAAGGTGACGTCCCTGCAGAAATCGGGCGACGCCTTTGTGCTGCATGTCCGGCTCCACACCCTGTCGAAGGCCGGACGGGAACAGTTGATCGCTGCCGTGGCAAACCCCGCATCATGAAGCGGGTGCCACCGCACCTGCGCCGGTTCGCCATCTTCCTGTTCGTGTTCGGTACCGGATTCACGGGACTGGTCTATGAGATCACCTGGCAGAAGTACCTGGCCCGCCTGCTGGGCAGCGACACCTCCGCCACCGCCGTCGTCATCGGCGTGTTTCTCGGAGGACTCTCCCTCGGATATCTGCTGATCGGCCGCCACAGTGTCCGTGCCGGTAATCCCATGAAACTGTACGCGCTGCTCGAAGCGATTATCGGTGTGTGGTGCGCCCTGTTTCCCCTGATCTTCGACGGCTGCCGGGCCTGGACAGCAGGCTGGAGTTTCGCACCACCCCTGTGGATGCTGATCGAAGGAACGGGATGTGCCGCGCTTCTCATGCTGGTGCCAACGGTCTGCATGGGCGCCACGATTCCCCTGCTCACGAGGAGCCTGTCGGTGGATGTCAACGCGGCGACCCGGATCCATGCGAGACTTTACGCGGTCAATACGGCGGGCGCCTGCGGAGGTGCCCTGATCACGGGTTTTGTGCTCATTCCCGTTCTCGGACTGCCCCTTACGGTCATGTCCGCCAGTGCTGTGAATCTCACGGCGGCCCTGTTTTTTGCCATTCTCGCGTCCGCACCCGGGACCGCCGGGTCCGCTGACGCATCCACGCCCGAGCAGGCTCTTTCAGCCGCGCCTCTTCCGGCGTTCCCCATCTACGCCGTAGGTTTTCTGGGCGGTTTTTCGGTGATGACCCTTGAAAATGTTCTTTTCCGTATCGGTGCCCTGTCCCTGGGGAGTTCCTCCTATTCCTTCTCACTGGTGCTGTCGGTCTTTCTGTTTGCCATCGCCGCCGGCAGCGCCATCGTCAGCCGCCTGGGGCGGATCGGCCCGTCGACCCTCTTCTGGAACCAGCTGCTGTTTGCCATCGCTCTTGCGGCACTGTACTTCACCCTTGACCTCTGGCCTGCCGCGGCCCATCGAATCCGCATCCTCACGGGTTCGGGAACCACCGACTTCGCCCTGCATCACGCCCTGATCTTCGCTGCGCTGACGTGCGTCCTCGCTCTGCCGCTGCTCCTGTCAGGGGCCGCCCTGCCCATTGCCTTTCATCTGCTGAAACGCAACCTCAACACCGTTGGTCGACAATCGGGAGTGCTGCTGTCCGTCAATACCCTGGGCTGCCTCCTGGGAAGCCTGCTGGGCGGCATCGCCATCTACCACGCAGCCGACAGCCCCCGTGTTTATCTGACCGCCGTTGTTCTGGCGGCATTCACCGCCCTTGTCGCTGCCCGATTGCTGTCACGCCGGTACCGTTACCTTGCCGCTGCGGGCCTTTTTGCCGCACTGACGCTCCTTGTCCTGCAACCGGGGTTTGCCCGGGACCGCTTTGCCATCGGCCTGTTCCGCTTCCAGCGAGCGATATCCTTCAGCCACGATTCTCCGGCAACGCTGCATGCGCATCTGCTGAAGGGCCGGGAAATCCTCTATCACCGGGACGGCCCCGAAGGTTCCGTAGCGGTGGTCGGCACCAGGGGAAACCAGCTGGAGCGGGGCATTTTTGTCAACGGCAAGGCTGACTCGGATGTCCGGCATGATCGCCGCACACTCACCCTGCTGGCACACCTCCCCGGCCTGTTTGCAGAAAGGAGGCACAGGGTTGCCATTATCGGACTCGGTACCGGCGTCACGGCCGGCGAGATGACCCTGTACGACGACGTGCAGTCCATTGATGTGGCCGAGATATCCTTCGAGGTCGAAGAAGCGCTGCCGCTCTTTGCATCCGCGAACCGGCGTGTGGCGAACGATCCGCGCCTGCACATCCACCGGGGCGACGCATTCCGGGTCATCGGACGGGGAAAAGGAACGTGGGACATCATCATCTCCGAGCCCAGCAATCCATGGGTCACCGGCGTGGACATGCTCTATACCCGCGAGTTTTACGCCCTTGCGCAGCAACACATGTCAGAGGACGGCGTCTTTCTTCAATGGGCGCACATCTACACCTCCAGTCCGGAGGCTGTGGGAATGATTGCCAACACCCTTGTTCGCTCCTTCGCCGACGTCAACGTATTCTACGGGGAGAGCGGCGACCTGCTGTTCATGGCCACCAGTAGAACAATTGATGCGGACCGCCTTGCCGCCGCGCAACGCCTGTTTGACAGCAATGGCGATCTGCGCCGATCTCTGGCCGATGTGGGCATCGCGTCCATGGACGCCCTTCTGCGACGGCAGGTCTGGAGCAGGGACGCCATACGGGCGCTGTTTTCCTTCGCAGGCATTCAGACTCTGGACCGTCCACGGTTGCACTACATCGCGGGGATGGACGCCTTCCGCGGTGAGGGACTTCCTCTGCCTGTTCTCTATCAGATCATTCCGGAAAAGCTGTTTGCCGGATATCTGTACTTCGTCGCCCACCCGGAGGCGGAGGTGGACCGCAGCCTATTTTTCCATGCGCCAGCAACGGTGGGGACGCCGGTTCGCGAAATCCGGCGGCACCGTCCGTGAGGTGATTTCCTCGATGCGGCCGGCGCGGATGTCCCGCGACAGGCGAAAATCCCTGAAGTTGGTGGAGAAGTACACCACGCCGCCTTTGGCAACCGATTCGAAAATCGCGTTCAGCATTGCGGCGTGATCCCGCTGGATGACCAGGCTGCGTTTCATGGCACTGCTTTTTGAGACCGTGGGCGGATCGAACACCACCAGATCGAATTTTTCCCTGATGCCCCCTTCGTCGAGCAGTGACAGGACATCCTGCCGCACGAAATGGTGGTTGAATCCCGTAAAGCCGTTGCGCTCCATGTTTGTCTGCGCCACGTGCAGGTACGTGTTGGAGAGATCCACCGTCGTGGTGGTTCTGGCCCCACCACCTGCAGCATAGACAGAAAATGCGCCTGTGTAGCCGAACAGGTTGAGAAACCGTTTGTTCTTTGCTTCCTGCGCGACCAGCCGGCGCGTCCGTCGATGGTCGAGAAACAGCCCGGTGTCCACGTAATCGGACAGATTCACCCGGAAGACGTGGCCGCCCTCCCGCACTTCGCGCAGGTGGTGTCCCGCGTCCGTGGCCGGATACAGGGCTCCGCCCACGCCCCGTTGACGGGTTTTGAAAAACAGGTCTCCGTCCGCCACGCCGAGCTCGCGCGCCAGATAATTGAGCAGGGCCGTTCCCCGTTCATCCGCGGCCGGATCGTCGGTGTCGGGATGGAGGCGGGCCCCGTGCAGGGCGCCTTCATACCAGTCGATGAGCAGGGGAATTTCGGGAATGTCCGCATTGTACAGACGGTAGCAGGTCACTTTTTCGCGGGTCAGCCACGACCGGAACCGCCGCAGGTTCTTGCGCACGCGGTTCACCAGCATTTCCTGCTGCAAAAGAAGAACAGAATCGTTCATTGGGCGTAGGACGCGATGTTGGCATCCATCCACACCAGCCGATCGGCAATCCACTGACGGAAATGGGCCACCTCGTCGGCGTAGCTGGTCACGTCATACAGCGTGTAGGCGTTCCAGATGACGGAGAAATCCACATCCTCGATGGGAAACGCATTGAAGTTGGCCGCAATCGCGTCGTCGGTGAGCACCCGTTGATAGTCGTCGATGCGCTGGTTCACCCACTCGTCGCTGAGCGGGCCCTGTCGCAGCTCGGCCCACCGCGTGACCATCCTCTCTGCAAACGCGGGGACATCCTTCAGGTTTTCGTTGAAACTCGTTTCCCGGGCCCAGCCCTCCGGTTCTTCGTTGTCGGCGTAGGTGGCATCAAATACGAAAATGGGCTGCCCGAAGGCGAGGTCGATGTCCCAGGGCACCAGAAACGCCGGGCCATCGCCATCCTTGAAGAGGTGAATGCTCAGCATGAACCCGTCCACGTTTTTTGCGAATTCCTGCAGCAGCACATAGTCCACGGTGGTTTCCAGATCCAGATAGTCGAAGGCATCGCCCCCGTGGAGCGCACTGCTGAAGTCGGACAGCCAGTCCTGGATGGCGCTGTGCTGGCCGGATGTCACGGCGTCCTCTTTGGGATACACGTGCTGCCAGGTGTTGGTCTCGAGGCCGATGCTGTCGTACAGGTTTCCTTCTTCGTCCTGCTTGATGATGAAATGCGTGCCGCTGCCGTCATCCGTGTCGATGGCCACCCGATCATCGTCCCGCTTGATGCGCTCCACCAACCGGTAGATGCCGTGGTGGGCACCGTTGAATGTGAGTTCGCCGTAGCGGGTTTCCGGCGCCCAGTGGAGGCCCTGGAGGCTGCGATAGATATCGAACACCAGGTCGTTGCGCATGAACGAACGGTCCATCCAGGAACCGTCCAGCACCCAGTCGGCTTCCTTGCCCATGCCCATGCAGGGAACCGGATTGTCCGTCACCCCGTCTGCCAGGCGCAGCTCCAGCGAGTAGTTGGGTTTGTAGTATCGAATGGATGACCGTCCCCGCCGCTCGATGGCAACGCTGCCGTCGTAGATGGATATGCCTTCGTCATCCACAATGGACAGGGTGCACAGGATTTTCGGATCGTCGGGCACGCAGGGGCTGGGCACGCCGTCCGGGCAATCGCTGGTCAGGTCTCCTTCGTCGCAGTCGATGGCGAACTGCGCGAGATTCTGCTGCCTTGGTGAAGGCGCTGTCCAGAGGGGCTCCGAATCCGTTTCGCTGTCGCTGTCGGTGTCGCCGTCGGTGTCGCTGTCCGCATCGCTGTCCGTGTCCGGCGGCAGGTCCGTGTCGGGAATACCATCCGAATCCCTGTCCGTCTCCGTGTCCGGCGGCAGGTCCGTGTCGGGAATGCCGTCGGAGTCCCGGTCCGTGTCCCGGTTCAGCCGGTTCGTGTCTTCGTCAAAGGTGGACGGCGTAACGGAACAGGCAGCGATCGGAAGCATCCAGCAGAAAAAGAAGTACAGATGATGAAACTTCATGCGCACCCGCTATTCGATGACCACCGGCACGATGACGTGCTGGATGGGATGGCAGGGCGGCTCTTCGCCCCACAGCAGTTTTCCGTTTTCACCGTAGGCGGTGATGTGTGGTGTCTTCTGGGCATCTCCGGTGGTCAGCGCATCGTAGCTCCAGTCCGCGGACGGATCCCACACGCAGTCGCCGCTGTCCGGTACGCCGAAATCCACCAGAGTCGTCCGGGGGCCCGTCAGCCGCACCTGCCGTCCCCAGAAGTCATAGCCTTCATAGGACAGCACAAAGTACCAGGTGTCTTTTGCCTCTTCGGATTCCTGGTCCTCACAGGGGAACGGTCCCTCAATGCGCGTGGGCTCTGCGAATTCCGCTGCGCCGTTGTCGTAAGCGATGGTGGCGGTCATGGTGGCGGGACTGACGCCGGCCGCCTCCAGCTCCGTCACGTCGATGTAGTAGCGGGCCGTCAGGAATTCGTTGTAACGGGGTGGGTGAATCGATTCGTTCATCATGGTGATTTCAACCTGGGAGCGGCATGCGCCCGCCGTGTTGATTTTCGCCATGGTGTAGAATTCGTCAATGGGCGGCTCGATGGGCGGAAAATCCGGATCCGGACACCAGTTTCCCGATGCCCGGCTCTGGAAATAGGTGTTACCCGCCAGGGCCCCCACCCAGGCCGCGTTGTAGTCGATGGTCACTTCGTTTTCGCCGAAATCGCCCCGCTCATCCGTGTGCGTGTCGTCCGGAGCGGGCCCGTTGACCAGCGCGCCCCAGATGATGTGGCGGTTTTCCTGTGGATTGTCCGGTTCGCCGTAGATGGACGCGTGACCCGCCGCGTGATGGGGTTCCGTGGGGGTGTTGGGAGAAATGTCTGTAAAGCCCATCATGAACGATTTGCCCTCCGGATCGCCGTTGACCTCGTTATCGCCGAGCAGATAGAGCGACTGGGTGGCTGCCCAGGCGATGATCCGCTCCGCGTCCGGGTCCGTGGGAAAATTCTTTGCATAGGCGAGGGCCACCAGCTGACCGGCGCTGTTGTAGCGTCCCGACCCCCAGGTCACGTCCACCTTGTGGGCAAAGCCCTGGGGAGAATGAGGGCCATCCACCCAGGCCAGGGTGTCCGCCCGGGCGATCATCTGCATCATGGAGTGGTAGGGATGGTTTGCCTCGCGGGTAAACGCCGCCATCTGCACGAAGACCCCCGACCGGAGGGAATTCCACACGTGGGTCCAGCTTTCCGTCCAGCCGGGATTGTCCTCCGTGAAGGAATTCCACTGGATCATGGTGGCCACTGTGTCCTTGCTGAGGAAACCGGGAATCTGGTGAATCCAGTCCACCGCCTCGTCGAGATAGGCATCTTCGCCGGTGGCCTTGTACAGCCAGGCGGCGGCCCACGCGAGATCGTCCCAGGCGTACTCGGACACATACAGCCCGCCGGCGGCCGTGGCCAGGGACGTGGGATACTGCGCAGCAAAGCGGTAGAGTCCCACCGCGTAGTTGCGGCATTTTTCCGAATAGGCCGGGTCTTCTTCCTGTGTCAGCAGCGAAATGATGGCCAGGGCCGCGGCGTTGTTGGCCGTTACATCGGCGGCGGGATTCTCGTGGGTGGCGAAGTAGCCCATGCGGGGGCAGAGCTCCGGCGTGCGCAGCTCGGGAGGCATCCAGCCGCAGGTGTGGTCCGTGGTGTCTCCCACCTGATGCGCATAGCCCACCACGTTCCACTCCCCGGCGGGAAGCGAGGTATCCTCGACGAAGGTGCACTTCATGAAATAGTCGGCCGCCCATCGAATCTGGTCGAAGGCCTCGCCTTCCAGCGCCGTGCGGGAAAATGCGTCCGGAAAGAGAAACATGGACCAGGCGATGGTGGAGGCCATGTACCCCTGCGTGAGGGCGAATTTGATGAAATCGCCTGCGTCGTAGTAGCCCCCCGACAGGTCCACTTCGCCGTTGCCGTCCGGATCAAACGCTGTCCGGTACTGCTCGATGTAACTCGCGGACATATCCACGCCGTTGGGATTGCCGGCCTCCAGCAGAATGTGCGCATCGCTGGCATGGGCGTTGCCGCGCCACTGGACGTCGGTGCAATAGACGCCATCGCCGGACTTGTTGACGTTGAAGAACCACAGGGCCATCTGCAGGGCCTTCGCAAAGAGGCCTTCTTCGCCTTCGCAGCTCTTGTCCGCCGGAAAGTCGGGTGGATAGCAGAATTCCTGATTCTGCTCCCAGACCCCGTCTTCGTTGAAAGAACCGTCCCCGCTTTCGTAACTGTAATTGTCCTGGCCCCCGTCGCCCACGGGTTCACTGTCCGTGTCGCCGTCGGAACCGGCCACGGAGGTGGCCGGATCTGTCGAACAGGCAAGGGCAGAGAACACGGCGCTGACGAGGATGATCCAATTGGTCCATCTGGTTAAGAATGTCATGAAAGCTCCTGTAATCCGACATAAGAGGCAGCAGGTTTCCGGCGTTTACAGCCGTCTGTTACCTGCCTTTTAATGTAACACAATTCTTTTTACAGGAACCAGAAAAGGTTGCCGTGGAAAGCTGTCCGGCGGTTCAGTGGAGATTACTTGTCGGACAGGGCGACCACGCCGGGCAATTCCTTGCCCTCCAGGTATTCGAGGGATGCGCCGCCGCCGGTGGACACGTGGGACACCTTGTCGGACAGACCTGCCTTTTCGATGGCAGATACGCTGTCGCCGCCGCCGATGATGGTGACCGCGCCGGCCGCCGTGGCTTCTGCGAGGGCCTTTGCCACGGAAAATGTGCCCACGGCCGAAGCCGCGATTTCAAATACGCCCATGGGGCCGTTCCACACCACGGTTTTTGCATTCTTGACGATGCCGGAAAACAGGGCGACGGATTCCGGTCCGATGTCGATGGACATCATGTCCGCAGGAATCGCGCTGTCGCTCACATAGCGGATGGGCGAACAGGTGCGCGCCGAAAAGTCGCACTCCTGCACAACGCCGCAGTCCACCGGCAGCACGATTTTGCCCGCGCCCTTTGCCAGCAGGGCCTTCGCCAGCTCCACCTTGTCGTCCTCGCACAGGGACTTTCCGATTTCCTTTCCCTCTGCCCGGTAGAACGTGAATGCCATGCCGCCGCCGATGATCAGCTTGTCCACCTTGGGCAACAGCGCTTCAATGACGTCGATCTTGCCCGAAATTTTTGCGCCGCCGATGACCGCCACGAAGGGCTGGACGGGTTTGGCGAGGGCGTCGCCCAGGAAGTCGATTTCCTTTTTCAGCAGATAACCGCAGGCCCGGGGCAGGTCCACGCCCACCATGGAGCTGTGGGCGCGGTGGGCCGTGCCGAAGGCGTCGTTGACATACAGGTCCGCGAGCTTTGTCAGACCGGCGCGGAAGGCAGCGACCCTGTCCTTGTCGGCCTTGACTTTTTCGCCGGCCGCGTTGACGCCCTTGCCCTCTTCTTCGATGTGGAAGCGCAGGTTTTCGAGGACCAGCACCTCGCCGGGCTTCAGCGCCGCGGCGGCGGCCTCCACCTCAGGACCCACGCAGTCGTTGACGAACTGCACGGGTTTACCCAGCAGCTCGGACAAGCGATCCGCAGCGGGCTTCATCGTATATTTCATGTTCACATTGCCGTCGGGCCGCCCGAGATGGCTCATGAGGATGAGCGATGCGCCGTGGTCGAGGATGTAGCGGATGGTGCGCAGGGACTCGCGGATGCGCTTGTCGTTGTCCACGCGGCCGTCCTTGATGGGAACATTGAAATCCACGCGGCAGATGACGCGTTTGCCCTTGAGTTGCAGGTCTTCGATGAACAGTTTGGCCATGGTTGCACTTCCTTTGAAAGTTGAAAAAACCGTGCGCAGTTTAGGACGATATCCGGCGCGCATTCAAGCGAAAATGGGAAGCGGCAGAAGGGTGGAACGAACTCAGCGGACGAGGCGGCGGTACTTGACCCGGTGGGGCTGATCGGCTTTCGCGCCCAGGCGGCGGCGGCGATCCGCCTCGTAGGATTCGTAGTTTCCTTCAAACCACACCACCTGGCTGTCCCCTTCAAAGGCGAGGATGTGCGTGGCGATGCGGTCGAGGAACCACCGGTCGTGGCTGATGATCACCGCGCACCCCGCAAACCCGAGCAGGGCTTCTTCAAGGGCCCGCAGGGTGTGCACGTCCAGATCGTTTGTGGGTTCGTCCAGCAGGAGCAGGTTGCCGCCGCTCTTCAGCAGTTTGGCCAGGTGGACGCGGTTGCGTTCGCCGCCCGACAGGGTGCCCACCTTTTTCTGCTGATCGGTGCCGTTGAAATTGAACCTCGCCACGTAGGCGCGGGAATTCACTTCGCGGTTGCCCACCAGAATGGTGTCCCCGCCGCCGGAGATTTCCTGCCAGACGGTGTGGTCGGCGTTGAGCGCGTCCCGGCTCTGGTCCACGTAGGCCATCTGCACCGTATCGCCGATGACGAACGAACCGCTGTCCGGGGTTTCCTGCCCGGTGATCATGCGGAACAGCGTTGTCTTCCCGGCGCCGTTGCCGCCGATGACGCCCACGATGCCGCCCGGGGGCAGCCGGAAATCCAGGTTCTCCATGAGCAGGCGGTCGCCATAGCCCTTGGTGACCTGCTCCGCCACCACCACGTTGCCGCCCAGGCGCGGGCCCGCGGGAATGATGATCTCGGCGAATTTTTCCTTTTCCTTCGCGTTCGCGTCTTCTTTCAGCAGGTCTTCATAGCGGCTGATGCGGGCCTTGCTTTTGGCCTGCCGCGCCTTCGGATTCATGCGCACCCACTCCAGCTCCTCGGACAGGGTGCGGCGCCGCGCCTCGTTCTGCTTTTCTTCCACGGCCAGTCGCTTTTCCTTCTGCTCCAGCCACGACGAATAGTTTCCCTTCCAGGGAATGCCCTCTCCCCGGTCCATTTCCAGAATCCAGCCCGCCACGTTGTCGAGGAAATAGCGGTCGTGGGTAATGGAAATCACCGTGCCGGGATACTCCTGCAGGTGCCGCTCCAGCCAGGCGACGGTTTCGGCGTCCAGGTGGTTGGTGGGCTCGTCGAGCAGCAGCAGGTCCGGTCGTTCGAGCAGCAGGCGGCACAGCGCCACGCGGCGTTTCTCCCCGCCGGAGAGCACGGTCACGTCCGCATCCGGGGGCGGCAGTCGCAGGGCGTCCATGGCCCGCTCGAGCATGCTGTCCAGCTCCCAGCCGTCCGTTGCTTCGATGGCATCCTGCACGGTGGCCACCTCCGCGAGGATGGCGTCCATCTCTTCCTGCTCCAGGGGTTCGCTGAACCTGGCGTTCAGTTCGTCGTAGCGGGTGAGCAGGTCCCTCGTGGATTTCACGGCCAGCTCCACGTTGCCTTTTACGTCCAGCGTGGCGTCGAGCTGGGGTTCCTGGGGCAGGAACCCCACCCGCAGGCCGTCGGGTTTCCACGTCTCGCCGAAGTACTCGGTTTCCACGCCGGCCATGATTTTCAGGAGCGTGCTCTTGCCGGAGCCATTGGCCCCGATGACGCCGATTTTGGCGCCCGGCAGAAACGCCAGGGTCATGCCCTTGATCACGGTGCGGTCGGGCGGAAAAACCTTGCGCACATTGTTCATGGTGAAGACGAATTTTTCGCTCATGGTGTCACCCGAAAACGAGCTCCTTGATGGAAATGACTGCGATGAGTCCCATCAGGAGGAAAAAGAAAACATAGTTGACGACCGCATCCACCTTGCGGTTCACCCGGCGGCCGGAAACGACTTCGTACAGCAGGAACACGGTGCGTCCGCCGTCCAGGGCGGGAATCGGCAGCAGGTTGAACAGGAACAGCATCAGGCTGATGTAGGCCATGAACGCAAGGAAGTCGATGGGCCCGCTGTCGAGGTGCGTCTTGCCCATCTTCACGATGCCCGGAGGTCCCACGGGTTTCACGTCCTTCTGGGTGCCGGCGATCATGCCGCCGAGGGCAGAGAGGGTGTCGCCCAGCACGCCGATGCAGCGGTCAGTGGCAAACACGGCTGCCTGCAGCGGTGGCAGGGACACCAGCTCCGTGGGGGGATAGATGCCGATGAGGCCGATGCCGTCCACGTTCTGCGGTGTGACTTCCACAGGCAGGCGGCGGCCGTCCCTCGAAATGAGCAGCTGCACCCGGCGGTCCGGATTTTCGTGCAGCAGGGCAGCCAGCGCGTCAAAGGTCCGCAGGGGCGTGCCGTTCAGGGACACCACCCGATCGCCCTTCCGCAGACCGGCCCGGTCCGCCGGTCCGCCCTTTTCCACTTGTCCGATGCCCGCCTCGTTTACCTCCGTGGGCAGGCCCGCAAAGGCCACCACCGCAAACAGAATGAACCAGGCGAGGAGCAGGTTTGCCAGAGGGCCCGCCACGATGACCAGGGCCCGCTGCCACACGGGTTTCATCTGGTAGGAATCCGGGTCTTCCAGTGCCCCTTCTTCAAAGGGATTCATTCCCTTCACCTCGACGAAACCGCCGAGGGGCACGGAGCCGATCTGGTAGGAGATGCCCGTGCGGGCGGAGGTGTGGGAGAACACGGGCTTGAAAAAGCCGATGGAGTAGCGCAGCACCTTCATGCCGACCATCCGGGCCAGCAGGTAGTGTCCGCCCTCGTGCAGTGCGATGAGCACACCCAGACAGAATATGACGATGATCCAGTTCATGGCCGCGACGTTGTAATCTCTTGCGGACCGGATGTCGAGTGCCCGGCCGGATGAAAACGCCACGGGAACCGGCGGCTGGAGGAGGTCATTGCGTGTCGCTGCAGGGAGAGGCTGGAAATTCGATGCGCCAGACATACAGGGTATCGTCCAGCAGAACGCCATCCGCCAGTTCCGGTCCCAGGAAGCTCCACCCTTCCTGCGCCGCCCGCCAGACCACATCCCCCGTGTTGCGGGACAGGGCAAACGGCGCGCTGTCGACGCCGAATACAAACAGGTCGTCCGCGCCGATCATCCGCACGGGGTCGTCCTGCTGGTGCATCCACAGCACCGTGCCGGTGGCCGGTGCAATGCGCGATATCCGATGCTGGGCCCCGTCTGCCATGCTGGTCAGCACCAGCAGCACATCGCCCGCGCCCACAAAGGCGTCCATGGCGAACTCGTTGCGCCAGATTTCGGTTCCGTCCGCCGTATCGATGCCCACAAGGGTGCCCGGTGCGGTGAAAGATTCACCCGCGCAGATGCCGTCCGACCAGACAAGGGAGGGGAGTTCGGTTGTGGTGAATTCGTCGCAGGACGCTCCAGCGGGTGTCTGCACATCGCTGTGCATGGACACCTCTGCGCCCGTGGCAACGTCGAACGCGAATGCCCGGTCTTCGGCCCAGCAGGCGTCCGATACGTCCAGCACCACCTGGTGGTCGTTGTCCGCGAGGCCGAGGACGCGGAGGTGTTCGCCCTGGAAATCGACTCCCCAGCGCATCTCGCCGCTCTCCGGTTCGATGGCCAGCAGGCGGCTCATGCCGAAGTCCACGTCCGTGTCCGGAAGACAGGCGCCGTCGGCACAACCATCCCCTGCGCAACCGGCGGACAGGGCGGCAAGTGCAGAAAGGACGACAGCGATGAAGCAGTGCATTTATTTTTTCCGGGTGGCGCCGGATACCGCATCGAGCTGGCGAAGGATGGAATCCTGTCTGGACGTCGCGCAGGAGAGGGCGAGCAGTGACACGGCAATGGCGGCAAGAAGCACGTAGATGATTTGTTTCATGGGCGTTCCTCGGGTTCGGACGCAATGTTGCGGGAAGTATAGGTGTGGAAACCGGCCTTGTCACGAAACGAATCCGATTTCGGTATCGCCATTTCGGTATCGTGTTTTCGGTAGCGCAGCCCAGTCGGGGAATTCGAAATCATTCAGGAATCCGGGAATCGGGTTTATTGTCAGACCGGTGACACATTATTTTGATTGTTTATAACCGACGCGTCGTTTATAAATGAACCATGCCACGCCCCAGACTCCTCAGTGACGATGCCATCCTGGACGCGACCCGACGGGTGATCCTGCGCCGGGGCCCCGTGCAGTTCACCCTCGCCGACGTCGCCGCCGAGGTGGGCCTGGCGCGGTCCACCCTGATTCAGCGCTTTGAAAACCGGGCCGGCCTGTTCCGCCGGTTGATGGAGCGGAACACGGATCGGTTGCCCGCCGAGCTGGCGGCCCTGCCGGGCGGTGCCGGTCCTCAGGAGCTGTGGCGTTTTCTCCGGGTGCTGGTCTCGGTGCTGAAAAGCGAGCGCATCAACGAGTACCTCCTCACGGTGGTCGAGGAAATGTCCGATCCCCACCTGGCCGAACTGGCCGGACGCGGGTTGCAACTGATCCGGGAGGCCATTGCCGGGCGCCTTCCCCCGCAGGTGCCCGACCGGCTGGAAGTGGCGCGGCACCTTCAGGCGGTGATGCAGGGCGCTTCCATGCAATGGGCGGTGGAGCGCGACGGAGAGCTGTCGCATTTCGTGGCGGCCCGCCTGCGCACCGCGCTGCAGCTGCTGTTTCCCGGCGAGGCCTTCGATCTCCCGGCGGATGCCGCCGGCAAACGTCAATAAGGAGTCGCGTAAATGACGTCCGCATCAATGCCCTGTTACGACAGACCCTCGCCTCTCACCGACGCGGACCGCGCTGCCGTGTCCGCCCGAGCGGTCGCCGCCGCGACCCGGGTGGCGGACCGCCATGGGATCCGGGTGGCGGAACCGGTGGTCCTCGCCGAGCGCTATGCGATCCGCGTCCATCTTCGTCCGGCCCCGCTGGTGGCCCGTGTCAGCACCTTCACCGCGCTGCTGCGGCACCCCATCGACGACTGGCTGGCCCGGGAGCTCGACGTGACCCGGTTCCTGCACGGCCGCGGGGCTCCCGTCGTACCGCCGAGCGATCTCCTGCCAGCGGGCCCTCACCGGGAGGACGGCTTCGCAATCAGCTTCTGGTCCCATGTGGCGTCCGTATCCGATGCGCCGCCATCCGTCGACGTGGCCGGAAAGATGCTCGCGGAGCTCCACGCGGCCCTGCGGGAATATCCGGGCGCGCTGCCGCTCCTCGCGCCACCCCTCAACGACATTTCGCGCGGACTGACTCGCCTTGAAGGGATGCCGGAGGTGATTCCGGCCGGCGATGTCGCCATGCTGCACCGGGTGGCGGACCGCCTGCTGCCCGCCGTGGTCGACGGGACTCTGCCCGTGCAACCTCTCCACGGGGACGCCCACGTCTACAACCTGATTGCGTCGGCCCGTGGCTATCTGTGGAACGACTTCGAGGACACGTGCCTCGGCCCCGTCGCCTGGGACCTCGCCAACCCCAATGATCCCGACAACCGCATGTTGTCGGCCTATCCCGGGGCGCCGTCCGCCAAAACCCTGGAGGCATTCAACCGGGTGCGCCTGCTGCAGGGGGTCGTGTGGGTTCTGGCGCTGTTGCCCGAGGTAGACGAGTGGGCCGCTCACGTCCCCGGCATGCTCGACGCGCTCCGACCCTTTGCGTGAGCCCGTCGGCGATGCCCCGTCGGCTCATCCTCTGCACGATCTTCTTCGATGCCCTCGGCTATGGCCTGCTCATTCCGGTGCTGCCGGACGTCCTGCGCCGCTTCGACGCCGACCCGTTGTTTGTCTCGCGTTACTTCGGCTGCTTCATCGCCATCCACGCGGTCGTCCAGTTTGTTGCCGCTCCCGCCCTCGGAAACCTGTCCGACCGCTTCGGCCGTCGTCCGATCCTGCTCGCATCCCTGGCCGGCGCCGCCATCGACTACCTGCTGATGGCCTTTGCCCCGTCCCTCCTGCTGCTGTTCGTCGGGCGCGTCGTCTCAGGCCTGACCAGCGCCGGTACGGCCACGGCCTTCGCGTACATGGCGGATATCTCCGACGAAGGGAGCCGGCCGGGCAACTTCGGCCTGGTGGCAGCCGCCCTGGGTGTCGGCATCGTGGCCGGACCGGGCGTTGGCGGCGCGCTGGCGGAGGTCGGACTCCCGTTGCCGTTTCTTCTGGCAGCGGGACTGAACCTGCTGAACTTCGCGACCGCGCTGGTGCTGTTGCCCGAATCCGCCGGTGCCGCCTCCCGCCGGCCACTGGCCCTCGTCCGCTGGACACCCATCGTTGCGCTGCGTCCGCTGTTTTTGCCATCGCCGCTCACGCGGTTGTTCTGGTGCTACCTGCTGCTCCTTCTCGCCGGACGCGCCACCTCCAGCATGTGGGCGCTCTTCACCGGACAACGCTTTGCCTGGACGCCGTTCGACATCGGCGCCTCCTTTGCCTTCATGGGACTGGCCACGGCAGTGGGGCAGGGGGTGCTGCCGCGCATACTGGTCAACCGGTTCGGGGAAGGACGGACGCTCCGGACGGGGATGCTCCTCGCTTCGGCCACCAGCGCGGCCATTGCCTTCGCCACCCGGGGCTGGCATCTGTATGCCATTCTGGCGGTATCGGCGTTTTCAGCGGTGGTGGTCCCGGTGCTGCAGTCGCGCATGTCCCGCACGGTGCCCGGGGATGCACAGGGGGCGCTGCAGGGCAGCCTGGCGTCCATCGCCAGCCTCACCGCCATCGCGGGACCTCTCGTATACACGAACCTGTTCGCCCGGGGCATCCGGGACGGGTCCCACCCATGGCTCACGGGGGTGCCCTTCCTCGTGGCCGCCGGCTTTTATCTGGCGGCCTGGTGGCTGGTCAGTCGCGGGGAGTTCCGGCGGGGCGGGACGGCTTCCCGCTGTCCGGTTTCAGAAACGTCGCAAGCTGTTCCTCGGTCAGGCGACCGGTGAACAGTTGTCCATGGACGTCAAACGAAGGGGTCGCGCGCACGCCGGCGGCATTGGCCGCATGGATGTCCCGTTGAATTTCCTTCGAGGTCAGTCGGCGCTCCAGGCATTCCGCGAAGTCGCTCCGGTCCAGGCCCAGCTGCAGGGCGAACTTCATCAGGTCCACATCCCGGGCCTTTACCCGGTCCTGGGCCGAAAAGATGGCGTCGTTCATTTCCCAGAACCGATCCTGTTGTGCGGCGCACTCCACGGCCAGCGAGAATTCGCAGGCCCTCTCATGGAACTTCCTGTTGATGCGCGGGTTACAGGCGTCATCCAGGGGAAAATGGCGATGGACGATGCGGACCCGGTCTTTGTGTTTGGCCAGCAGGGCGCGCAATGCCCGGTGGGCTGTGCGACAGTAGGGACATTCGTAGTCGGTGAACTCCATGATCGTGACCGCCGGATGGCGGGCGCCCATCCAGTGAACCCCGTTGTCGCCGGTGCCGTGGGCCAGAATCGAAATGTCGTCCCAGCCGGTCAGTTGCCAGTACGGCGTCACCAGGAAGCGGGCGGCAGGGATGGGCAGGGCACAGGCGAGGGCCAGTCCGGCGGTGGAGAAGGGACGGGCAAGGAGCGCCCGGAGGTTGTCGACCAGCAGCATCGCGCCGCGGCCCGTGCGCCGCACCATCGGAACGGCCACCGCGAGGAGCGCCGCATTCACCGCATAGGTGCCCATGCAGAACAGGCACAGGGAATCGATGCGCGCAAAGGAAATCACCGCCAGCACGGCGGAGGAAATGAACGCGATGGCGCACAGGATGGCCACGGGAAAGATCAAATCCCATTGCCCGTTGCGGCGCCGCGCCATGGCCGTGCCACCCACCACCAGGATGGCGAAATACCCGATGAGGCCCCACATGCTCACGGGAATCCCCAGCAGCACCGAGTAGGCGGACAGGGCCACCGCCTCGCAGTTGAGGCCCTCGGAAATCGCGCAGATGGAATGGAACTCGGGATTCGTGTGGGTGTTGTAGTGGATGCGCGTCAGCTCCGCTGCCAGTCCGGCGCCGACGAGGGACAGCAGGAGGATGATCGCGAGCAGGCGGTAAGTTGCGCGGGGTTCTGCCATCTGAGGTCTATCGTTCATGGGGCGCTCGGAATGTTCACGGGACTGTATGGGACTTCCGGCGTTTCATCAATCCGAAAACGAGGGCGGCGGTGCGGCCGATCGGGCGGTGGCGCGCGCGGCGTCATACCGGGCCTTCTCCTGCGCGGCGCGAGCTTTCATGGGCTCGGGAATGGTCTGCGCGAGGCTGATTTTCCATTCACCGTCCATCTGCAGAAATACAATAACCGCGTTGCCGGCCGTCAGGGTGGCGCGGTTCCGGGACCGCCGCTCCTTCCAGGAGGTCTGGTGATGGGCGAGGGCCCCCACGACGACGCCGACAAACAGGTCTCCCGTAAATGCGTCATACCGGTTGAGGTCCGAAAACAGCGAACGGAGCGCGCGGCGATCCACCGGTGCATTCTTCTGGGCGGTACTGCGATCGCCGGGCAGCTTTCCCTGCAGCCCGTGGAGCTTCAACAGCTCAATGGCCACTCCTTCGGGGGTGCGCGACGGCGTCCGGTCGCAGGCGGCGAGAACGGCCAGCGCGGCGCCGATGACAACGACAGCAATCCGGAAATTCATGGGCGCTCCGCGGCGATCCGCGTGCGGTTGCCTTCCACGGTGACGAGTCCTTTTGCCACCAGGGCCACCGCCTTCGGATAGATTCGCCGTTCCGCTTCCTGCACCCGTGCGGCCAGGGAATCCGGTGTGTCGTCATCGAGGACGGGAACCGCCTCCTGGCAGACGATGGGACCCCGGTCGTATTCGCTGTCAGCAAAGTGCACCGTCGCGCCGCTCAGCTTCACGCCGGACTGCAGCACGGCCTCATGGACGTGGTGGCCGAAGAATCCGGGTCCGCCAAAGGAGGGCAGCAGCGCCGGATGGACGTTGAGGGTGCGGAAGGCGTTGAGAAACGGCGCCGCGAGCCGGGTCATGAATCCCGCCATGATGACCAGGTCGGGTTGCAAAGGTGCCAGCAGATCCCGCAGGGCGATGGCGTAGGCATCCGCGTCAAAAACGCCGTTCCGGGTAAAGGGTTTGCGCTGGAGGACCTCCACCGGCAGGCCCAGCTCCTTTGCCCGCGCCACACCGGCAACGTCGCCGCGGCTGGACACTACCATCGCAATGCGCGCCGGAACGAGGCCCGCGTCGATGTGTTTCTGCAGGTTTACCATTGTGGTGCCCGATCCGGACAGGAGCACCGCCAGCCTGAAGTCCGCCTGCGGCATGTTCAGAACACCAGCTCGGTTTCGTAGGAACCGCCGGGAAGGACGATCAGCGGCGCCTCCGCAAGGGTCGCGTTCAACAGGACCTCGCCGTCCTTCGAGAGGGCGGTTCCCGAAATGATATAGTCGCTTCCGGGGGGAACGGATGCAAAGATAACCTGACCATCCCCGCAGGCGGCTGCCATTTCCATGTCGCCCATGGTGACCACGATGTTGGTGACTTCACCGGCCTGGTCCGCCCCGCAGATGAGGCCGCTCGCAAAGCGCCAGATGACCCGGACGTCTCCTTTGCCCACCGCGAGGTTGACGTCCGCCGTCGCATCGTCCCCGGACACCGCCACGGTCGTTGCGCCCGTAAAAAAGGCCAGCTCGTCGCCGTCCCAGTCGGTGAGCGCGTCCACCGTCACGTAGTAGGAACCCCGGTCGAGGCGCGCAATGGTGTAACTGAAGGTTTCGCAGGGCACGCTGACCGGCGGCTGAATGGCCGTCTCCGCCGTTTCGTCCTCGTAGATGTTGATCTCCACCGAATCAAACACCACGTCGTCCTGTGCGAATTCGCCTTCCGGCAGGTATGCGCGGCACACGGGCAGGCCGGAAATGTTCCACGCCACGGTGAGATCGTACGTGCCGCCATCTTCCGAATCACAGGCGACAGCGGTGAGCAGCGCCGCGGCGATTAGCAGTCTTGCGAATATTTTCATCAGTGTCTCCTTGGTCGAAACCAGTTAACGACATTCATAGTACAGGCTGTCCGGTTTTAAAAATTTTCGACCCGATTGCCCGGCTGTCCGGGTCGCGTTCTCGATTTGACCCTTTTTCATGGTGCGGCGTATACTGCGCCGACCCATGGGCCGCCGAAAAAAAAAAGGAAATCCCGTCCGTCCGGAGCGCCCGAAGGCGCGTCCGGATGCAGCCCTTCCGGTGCCGGCCGTTCATCCGTCGCAGGGATATACTCCCGTGTGGGGCGCCGGCGTCGCGCTCATCGCGCTGGCATTTCTGATCATCAAATCGTTTGCCCTGCATGACTACACGGGCGACGAATACATCTACTACTATCAGAGCCGGCTCCTCTCCCGCGGGGTTCCGCCCTACAGCGGATTCGACTTCGCCCATCCGCCCCTGCAGCTCGTTTTCGGCGCACTGGCATTGCAGATCTTCGATTACAGCACCCTGCTGGCCCGCCTCGTTCCCGCGGGCTGGACCCTGCTCGCCGGGGTGCTCCTCGCCGCGCTGGTGCGGCGCGAAATGGGGGTGACGGCGGCGCTGCTCGCCATGCTGACCTTCCTGTTTTCCTACGATGTGCTGCGCGCCTCCACCCACTTCACCGGCGTGAACATGACCGTGGCGCTCCTGTTCGGGGCCATGCTGGCCCTGCGGAAGGACGCCGTAAAGACCACCGCGGTGCTGTGTACGCTGGCGGTCTTCACCCGCCTGTACGCCATTCCCGGCGTCATCGCCATCGTGCTGGCCGCGTTCATCGGGGACCGTCGTCGAGGGCTGCGCCTGTGCATCGCCGGTGCCGTCGCGGGGTTGTCTGCGGCGCTGCTCACGGGAATCCTCTGCGGCTTTTCTTCTGCCATGGACAACCTCATCGCCTATCACGCCATGAAGACGCCCATGGATGTGGACGAGCTGTCCCACATGCACTGGTCCGTCCTGTTCCACAACGCCGTGCCCCTGTCCCTCGGTGCCCTCGGCGCCCTGATCGCCGCGGGGCAGTTTCTGCACGCCGTGTCCGTCCACCGCGCCATCGCCTCCATCCGCCTCCGCCTGCGCCACGCCATGGCCGCCTCCGGCACGGGGCTGGCCCTGCTGGCCCTTTGTACCGCCCTGTTCTTCGCTGTCATCCTGCTGCGGATGGACCGCGTGTGGATGTACTACTACGTGCCCGCCATCGCTTTTGCCGCGGTGTGCGCCGGTGCCGTCGGCGGCTTCTTCGAGCAGGCGATCCGCGACCTCCTGTTGCGCCGCATCTCCCGTTTGCGCCGCATCGCCGCGGTCCTCGTGGCCTGCGCATTTGCCATCGCCGTGTGGGCCGCACCCCTGCTGGAACAGAAACTGAACTACTTCGACGATGAAGTGGCCAAAGGCGACGACAACGAAACGACATACACCTTTCTTCCGTCTCCTCTGCCCGGGTTTGTCAACGACGCCGTGCGCGCCCTGTGCTGGCGGGATGTGCGCCGGGTGGGCGAGCGGACGGGTACGCTGACATTTCTGCTGTGGCACGAGAGCCGCATCCTCGACATCGCTGACGCGGCGGCCGCGGATATCCGTTCCCTGTCGCGCCCGGACGATCTGATGTTCGGCGACTCCGGGACGGTGCCCCTGCTGGCCCTGAAAACCGGTCGGACCATTGCCGGCAACGAAGTGGACACCAACGCCCAGCGGTACGCCAGCGGCAACCGGGACGCCGCCGCGATGGTCGCATCCATCGATGCCGCGCAGACCGGGTTGATCTTTTTGCGGATGAGCGGCAACCGGGGGTTCGGCGTGGCCGGTGTCCCTCAGCTCCGGCGGCTCGTGACCGAAAAATACGAATTGGCTCGACAATACCGCACCTCTGACAACAAACAGTTTTATCTGTTTCGACGAAAGAAAATCCCGTGACCCATCGTTCTGTCCGACCGTTCATTCCCCTCCTCGTCGCCTGCGCGGCCACCCTGCTGTCCGGCGCCGCCGCCCTTTCCTACGAGGTGGTCTGGTCCCGCATGCTGGTCCTCGTTTTCGGCAATTCCGCGGACGCCACCATGCTCGTGCTGTGTGCCTTCATGGTGGGCATGGCGGCGGGCGCGCGCGCGGTGGGACGCCTGGCCGACGGCATGCCATCACCCCTGCGGATCTACGTGGCGGCGGAGGCTCTGCTGGCACTCTATGCCATCGCGGTGCCGTTCCTCATGCCCTCCCTCGAACGGGCCGGTGCCCTGACCGGCGCCCTGGACATCCCTTTGCTGCGGGCGGTGGCGCGCTTCGCGGCGGCATTCTGCATCGTGGCCGTCCCTGCCCTGTTCATGGGCGCGACGGTGCCGGTGCTGGTGCGGGGGCTCGCGGGCGCCGCGGCGCAGGTGCGCGCCCGGGTGGGTCTCCTGTACGGGGCCAACACCCTGGGCGGTGCCATGGGGGCCGCCCTGTGCGGATTCCTGGCCATTCCCTTTCTGGGGCTGCGCGCCACGTCGTGGACGGCCGCCGGCGCATCCCTGCTGGCCGCCGGTCTCGGCCTGATGGCCCTGCGCCTGTCCGGCGATACGTGCCCTGCGGAACCGGCATCTCCTTCGCCGGGGACGAACGGTCCGGTGAAGTGGCCCCTCATTGCCGCGGCCGTCGGCGGTTTTGCCATGCTGGGCGGAGAAATCCTGTGGGCCCGCCTGCTGACGTTCATCTTCGGCCACGACACCTACGCCTTTGCCATACTGCTGGTGGTGGTCCTCGCCGGCCTCGGCCTTGGCGGATTCGCCCATTCCCTGCTGCGGAACCGCACACCCCTGCGGGTGGCCGGCGCTGCTCTCTGCGCCCTCGGCATCACGCTGCTCACCTCGTATGTCACCGCCGCGGAGCTGATCCTCACCGCGGGCCGCGACCCCTTCCACATTGCCGGCGCCGCCGTCTGGTCCACCTCCCTGTGGAAGGAATTTGTCCGGGAGCTCTCCTTTGCGCCCCTGCTCGTCTTCGCCCCGGCCTTCTTTGCCGGCCTGTCGCTTCCTGCGGCCTGCGCCGCCGCCTGCCCGGACGCGTCGCAGTCCGGTCGCCGCACCGGTGCGGTCCTGCTGTCCAACGGCATGGCTGCCGCCGCGGGCGCCGTTCTGACCAGCACGGTGTTCATTCCGCTCATCGGCATCGAGCGCTCCCTCATCGCCCTGTCCATCGTCGCCGCCGGCGCCGGTTCCCTTCTGCTGGTGGCCACCGCGGTGCCGCGCACGCGGTGGACGCTTATTCCGGCCGTCCCGGGCATGGCCTTCGTTCTTGCCTTTGCCCTGCTGCTGCCCGGCGGACTGCCCCTTGCCCTGCTGCGCGAAGCGGTGGGCCCTGCCCATCAGCGGATCATCCATTACGAAGAAGGCCGCACGGGCACCGTGTCCGTCACCGAGAACCGCATCAACAAGGAACGCCAGCTGTTCATGAACGCGGTGAACGAGGTGACCACAAGGCTTGTGCACATCCAGAGTTTCAAGCTGCTCGGCCACCTCGGCCCTCTCCTCCACCCCCATCCCCGCACGGGCCTGCTGATCTGTTTCGGCGCCGGGGTTTCCGCCGGGGCGGCCATCGCGCATCCCTTCACGTCCATCGACATCGTCGATCTCTCCGAAACCGTGTTCGGCGCCGCGCCCCATTTCCGCCGCGAAAACAACGACGTGCTGGCGGACGACCGGGTGCACCTGCACGTGGAGGATGGTCGCCAGTTTCTTCTGCGCAGCGAAAAAAAATACGACGTGATGATGATCGACTCCACCCACCCCAAGGCCGTTGACTCGTGGATCCTTTACACCAGCGGCTTTTACCGGCTGGTCAAGTCGCGGCTCGCGAAGGACGGCATCGCGGTCCAGTGGCTGCCTCTTCACGGCCTGTCCGAAACGGAGTTCGCATCCATCCTGCGCACCTTTGAACAGGTGTTTCCCCACATGACCCTGTGGCTGTCGGTGGGTTTCGAAACCTACGGAAAGGCGGCCTACGCCAAGCTGGTGGGCACCCACGACCCTCTGCAGATCGACTACCGCGAACTCTCCAGACGCCTGAAGGAACCCCTCATCGCCGCGGATCTCGCCCGGTACGGCATGGACGATCCAATGGAAATCCTCGACGGGTTTGTGGCGGATGCGGACGCGGTGCGCCGCTTTGCAAAGGACGCGCCCGTGCAGACGGACGATCGGCCCTTTGTGTCGTACATCACGCCGTATTCAAAAGGCCGGCGGATGGATGCCGCATCGCTGATTCCCCTGCGGATGTCTCCGATGCCCCTCCTGTACCGGACCGGGGACGCGGAGGAAGAGCTGGCGCAGGCCGTCTCCTTCGCGATGGAATCCAACGGATTTCTGATGGCGGGCCTTCTCGATCAGGCGGCGGCCGTGCGGCCCGGTGGAAAGAAGCTGCGGCTCTCGGTGGCACAGTTCAGCCTTGCGAAGGAGTACTACCGGAAGCTGGCAACCCTGTATGACGACGACCCGCAGCGGCTGTTCGAAACCGCCAGCATGCTGGGCAACCTGGGGTATTTTGACGAAGCTGTGCCCCTCTATCGACGCGCCCTGGAGCTGGGCGGCGACATGGCGGAGCTGCGCATCAACCTGGCCCTGGCCCTGGCGGATCGGGGTGATATCGAAGAAGCTCACAACCTGCTGGCGGACGCGGTGGCAGACCAGCCGGATTCGGCCCTGGCCCGCTACAATTTCGGCGTGATCCTCAAGCGACAGGGGGATGCGGGCGGTGCGGCCCTGCAGCTGGCGCGGGCGGTGGACCTCGACGAAGACCTGTGGGGCGCCCGGGTGGCCCTGGCGGATGCCTGGCGGTTGACGGGCCGCCTCGACAAAGCGGAGGCCCGCATGCAGGCCCTCACTGCCCTGGCGCCCCGGCACGAGGAAGCCTGGGACCTGCTGGGGCTCATCGCGGGGGACCGGGGCGACCAGGAACAGGCCGTGCGGATGCACGAGAAGGCCCTGCTGATCAATCCCTACCGGGCGGATTCCCATTACAACATGGGCGTGGCCCTTGAAAAGCTGGAGCGATGGAAGGAAGCGGCGGGGGCCTACGCGGCGGCCCTGGCCATCGACGACCGGGACGCGGAAGCCCACAACAATCTGGGCCTCCTGTTCGGCCGCGCGGGCATGTACGACGAAGCGGCGGCGCAGCACCTGCGGGCCCTCGACATCGAACCCCATTATCCCGAGGCGGCCTTCAACCTGGGGCTCGCCTGGCGGGCCGCCGGAAAGACGGCACAGGCAAAGGAAGCCTTTGCCCTGGCCCTGCGCCTCCACCCCGGCCTGGACGCCGCCCGGCAGCAGCTCGAGCAGCTTGAAGCCCCCGGGACAACGGTCGAGTGATTGGGGTCTGACCTTCATGGATCCCCACGAATCTATCCATCGTTGACCTCCGTTACCTTCCTCAAATTGGCCAAGCTTTGTCGATGTTGTTCCGCTGTCATCTCGAAGCCGTCGCATAGCAACGCGCAGCCGAGATAGA
>JAKQNG010000243.1 GCA_029565915.1 Deltaproteobacteria bacterium | reverse complement strand
GGGGTCTTCTCTTGGGTTTTGGGCTGCATCAAATCACCAGCTTTTCGGGCCGATCGGCGGTTTCATGGTGATTTGATCACGAATCACGACGAAAAGATATCAATCTTCCCGGGGCCTTTGCGGTTTTTCAGGGACGACTATATAGTTCGCTCTGAAAAATGGCTGGCGCTGCGACTAGAAAAACTCTCGACCGATACGAAATTCACGACGAAATCGGCCGCGGCGGGATGGCAATCGTATACCGCGGATATGACACGACCCTCAAGCGGGACGTGGCGGTGAAAGTGCTCCATCCACACCTCGTTACTCACGAGGAAGCCCGCGCCCGCTTTGAACGGGAGGCCCGTTCTGTCGCCCGCCTGAAACATCAATCCATCGTGGAAATTTACGATTACGCGGAGACCGCAGAGGGCGAAGTCTACATCGTGATGGAGCTGGTGGAAGGCATCACGCTGCGCAGCTTTCTGGACGCCCGCCGGCAGAAGCCTCTGGTGTCGGAAGGAGCCGCGCTCATCGCCCGGGAGGTCTTCCTCGCCCTGCAGGCGGCCCACGAAGCCGGCGTCGTCCACCGGGACGTCAAACCCGAAAACATCCTCATCGACCACAACGGCAGCATCCGCCTGTCGGACTTCGGCATCGCCTACCTGGCCGGCGTCGGCCAGATGACTACCACGGGGCAGATTCTCGGCTCCCCTTCCTACATGTCGCCCGAACACATCGAAAAGCCCGTCGTGGATGCGCGGTCCGATATTTTTTCAATGGGTATCCTGCTGTACGAGATGACCGTCGGACAGCCGCCGTTCGTGGGCAACAGCCCTCACCAGATCATCAAGCGGGTGGTGGAAGGGTACTACGACAATCCGCTCTGCGTGAACCCGGCCGTGGGCCACGCCGTATCGTCCATCATCGTCCGCTGCCTGCAGTCGCAACCCGAACTCCGTTACGCCAGCGCCGCAGACGCCGTAGCGGATCTCGATGGCGCCCTCCGGCAGTGCCGCATCGACAGCCCCGCCGATGCGCTCCGCCGATGCCTCACGGAGCCGGAACAGTGGGAGGCGGAGCTGCTGCCTGTCATCGTGGCCACTTCCCTCGAACTCGGCAGGGTTGCGCGGAAGGCCGGGCGCCTGCCCGAAGCGATGAATCACCTGAACCGGGTCCTGGCCATCGACCCGGCCAATGAAACCGCCCTGAACGCGGTGCACATCCTCTCCCGCCGCCGCCGTCTCCGCCGCAGCGCGGAGCGGGTGGGCACTATCCTCGCCATTGCCGTCGTCGTCACCGCTATCGCCTGGCTCATCGTGTATCTGATCACCCCTGCCGCAGATTCCCGACAATCCTCCGCCGTCCCTGTCCGACCACCCGTTCCCGCCCTGACGCCGGTAAAAGGAACCGCAACCCCATCCGCCACGCCCGATCCGGCGCGCCGGATCGTCATTGTGCAGAAGGAAGAACAAACGGGCGATCCCGGAACCACCCGAAAACAAACGGGAGTGGGAGCCGGAGCCCCCGTCGAGCCGGAAGGGACCCGCGCCGTCGTGTTCATTCCTCATCCGATGAGCGTGGACATCGTCATCGACGAGAAGGAGCGGTTTGTTTACAAAGCGGCAGATCGAACGCGGGAGCTGTCCCTCGGCGAGCACATCGTCCGGTTCATTCCGGCGGATCCCCGCCTCGAATCGCTCACGACCCGCTTCCGGCTGGAGGCCGGGGATCGACCGTTCAACCTTGGCGCCCGGCTGCAGTGGAAGCCGGCGGTCCTGCTGGTGCGCACCAACGTGGACAGTAACGTGGCCGTCAACGGCCAGGAAATGGGCCGCGGAAATGCGCCCATCGAGCTGAACGTCAAGGACGGCCCCACGGCGGAGGTGAAGGTGCTCGTCAACGCACAGGGATATCGGCCGGTGCAGAAACATGTGGTTGTCCATGCGGGCAACAGCACCGAACTCGCCGTTTCGCTGGAAAAAGAACCTCTTTGATTTTTGCATTCTGCCGCTGTAATGTACCGCTCGACGCATGAGGGCGATCCCTTGACATTCCAAGCTGTTTTTCCACGTTTCGCGCCGACCGTGGCCGCATTTCTCGCCTGCGGCATCGCTTTCCTGTGTTCACTGCCTGCCGGCGCGCAGGACCCGTTCGTGGAATTTGCCAAGGCCAAAAACGCTTTTGATGCAGGGGACTACCCGGAAGCCTGCCGTCGCTTCGAGGCCTTTCTGTCCACCGCATCGGACAACCCGGCCCTCATCGCCGAAACGCATAAATACCTGGGTGTCAGCTACCTGTTCCTCAACGAAAAAGAAAAGGCGGAAGAACAGTTTGTGCAGCTCCTCAACATGGAGCCTGAATTCATGCTCGATCCGCTGATTTTTCCCATCGACGTGGTCGATTTTTTTACGGAAGTGCAACAGAAGCACGCGCAGCGACTGGCCCGGATCGCCGAGGCGGAAGCCCGTGCCGAAGCGGAAAAGAAGGCGCAGGAAGAAAAGGAACGCCAGCTCGCCATCGAAAAATTGCGCACCCATGTATATCTGGAGCGACACGTGAAGGAGCACTCTCTTCTCGTGGCCCTGATGCCCTTCGGGGCCGGCCAGTTTCAGAACGGTCAGCGGCGCAAGGGTGTCCTGTTCCTGACCGGTGAACTGACCCTGATGTCCGCCGGGATCGTCACCTTCGCCCTTCACGAGAGCCTGCGGAAAGAGGCGGAGACACCATTCTATTCCGCAAAAACGAAAAAGAAGTATGAGCGGCTGGAAACGGGATATCGAATTGCCAATCACGCATCGCTCATTTCCGTCGGCGTGCTCATGCTCGCGGGGATTGTCGATTCCATCTATTTCTTTTCCCAGCGCGACACGACCTGGCGGAAACTGGAGGAAAAAGACGTTCCGCCGAGGTACCAACCGCACCGGATCAGCCTGCGGCCAATGGTGGCGCCGATGGTACTCCCCAACGGGGGCGGGCTGAGCGCAGCGGCCTCTTTCTGAAGTCATGACGAATCGAACATCTTGATGAACGCTCTCAGACAATACGCTGCCGCACGGCGCAATCTCTTCGTTGTCGTCGCTGCCATCGGTGTCCTGACGGCGCTCATCGGCCGTCCGGCCCCGCAGCCCGGACAGCCCCTGGACGTGCAGCTCTCCGCCATTACGGGACTTCGCGTGGAAACCGGCTCCATCGTATGGCTCGACGGGCGAGCGGCATCGAACCTGCGCACGGCCACCAATGGGGGAGACATCGTCTTTCTCGCATCCCTGCGGCCGGGCACTCCCCGGGACCTGTACATCGCAGAGGCCCGCCTCGCTCCGGGCCCGACCCTGCTCGACGTTTCGTCGCTGGTCAACCTCACCCGGACGGACGCGGGCGACGAATTCCTGTTCAAGGTGCACGGTTCACTCATCGCCACCGCCACCCGTGCCCTCCAGGAGGTGCGCTCGATCACGCTCTTCGATCTGCGGGGTCAGCCCCTGCCTGAGGACGGAAGCTGGACCTCCTCCCAGCGGGTGCTGGCCAGGATTTCCGACCTGCAGCGAACCGGCCGCCCGGCGGGCATTGATCGCCGCAGCATCCATTTCAGCGAACCCGCCACCCGGGTGGATTTTTCGATCCTCGACAAGGAAGATGGTCAGTCCTTCATTCTGGAGTGGACCAATCGCACGGGTGGACGCCACCTGCAGAATATCGACCTTCGCTCGGACAACGGGGAAGCCGCGGGCATCCACGTGCAGAAGGAAGTGCGACTGCCCAAGCGCCCGGTCCTGTGGATGGTCGATTCCGTCCGTGCCGTACCGTGGATCGGTCCGGGTCCCATCGAATGGCTCGAAGGCCGGGTGTTCGCCGCGCGGGATCGCCTGAACCGGTGGACCTGGTCCCTTCGATCAACGGACGCGGACGAAAGCGATGCGGTCCCGGGACGTCGGTCCCGTCCTGCGCGGACAATCGTCAAGCTGAGTCCCGATCGGGAAGTGGGCGATCCGTCACCGGTGGTCTGGCCTCCCGACAATCTGGAACCGCCTGTCTTTTCTTCTGCGAAACAAGGAGAAGGCGAATGGGTGCCCGCGGAGCAGGACTTCATGCAGCACCTGCCGGACGCGCCGCCATCCGTGTACCGGACCTGGGTACGCTGCGACGAGACGCGTCCCTACGTGCGGGTGCAGTTGTACGCCATTGATACGCGTCAGCTGAATCTCCACATGGTGGGCGGCCACGAAGATCCCATCTCCACCACCGGAGAGGTGGGAACCGGCCGCATTCCGCGGGATCCGGACCTGACCGGACGGGTGGCGCTGGCATTCAACGGCGCGTTCAAGACCATGCACGGCGAGTACGGTATGATGGCCGATCGAACAGTTCTGCTGCCGCCGAAAGACGATGCGGCGACGATTGCCGTGGACGACGACGGTCGCATCGGCATGGGCTCCTGGCCGAAGGGACAGCCCATTCCCGCGGACATGGTGTCATACCGGCAGAACATGGATCCCCTGGTGGAAAAGGGCGTCGTCAATCCGCGCCGCCGTTATCTCTGGGGATTCACGCTCGACGAAGACATCTCAATGATGAACACAATCCGCTCGGGCATCTGCATGACCGACGACGGCACACTGATCTATGCCTGGGGTGAGGACCTGACCGCCCGGACCCTGGGTGTGGCCATGAACGCCGCCCGCTGCACCTACGGCATCCACCTCGACATGAATCCCTTCCACACCGTGCTGGTGGCGTTCCGGTTCGCGCCTTACGCGGAAGGGACGAAACCCGAATTCAAGTATCGCCACCTCATCAAGGAAACCATGTATTCGCCGCCCCGACTGGTAAACGGCGCGCCCAAGGATTTCTTTTTCATGACTCTGCGGGACAACTCTCCTCCCGGCGACGGATGGTCCGCGGCAGGTCTCACCCAGCCGGCCCCGGCCTTCCTTCCCGCCGTTCACCGGAAAGTGGACAATGGCGTACGCTTCATCGCGGTCGATCTGCACGCCACTGCCGCATCCCTGTTCCACGGCGCCGTACCCGATGCACTGGCCGACATCGCCGCTCCATCCGCTCCCTTCAATGACAGTCGCCTGGTGGCCGAACTGGTGCTGGGCACCTGGTCTTCCGGACAGGGACAGCTCATGGACGGCCAGGAAGTCGCCTCCCTCGTCCCCGACGGCGCCACCCTGGCGATCAGCGACGGCGGAGGCATCCGACTGCTGCCCTTCACGCGGGAAGGCCTGTCCGAACAGCAGGCCCTGCAAGGGGCCTGGCTGCTGCGGGACGGGGACGAGAAACCCGGTCGCGGACCCGTCATCGGCATCGCCATCCGGGACGACCGCTGGTTCATCGCCGCCCATGGCGACTGGAACGATGTACGGGACGCCTTTCAGAAATCCGGTGTACACAACGCCGTCGCCTTCAGCGAAAAAGACGTTTCGTTTGACCTGCTCGTGCGCCGGGGTGGTCGACTCGTGACCGTGGACGGTACCCATGTGGCGGAACGCAGCGGAGAACGCATCGCCGTGCGGTTCAGCGCCGCGAAGAGGACCGCCCTGGGCACCCGGCTGGATGCCCTGTTCCGGTAACGGCGACGGGATCGCAGTCTGCGTGATCGCGGTCTAGGCATCGACGGTCAACTGTGTTAGATTCGGTCCTGGAAACGGGACAGACGTCGCATGGCAAAAGAGAAGTTCAATTCGCCGTTGCTGGGTTACAACACGAATATCCGTCACGCGGGTCATATCTTTCATATCCAGACCGAGGATTCCGGACGGGACCATCCCCACGTCATTACCCACCTGTTTACCGAAGGAACCATCCTTTCGACGAAAAAAACGGCCTACAAAGAACATCTCGACGCAGCCGACTTCGAGGAAATTGTCCGTCGACTGATGAAGGATCAGCACAAGGCGATGTTCGTCGAACTCCGGGAAGGCGCCCACGACCAGATCGCCGAACAGATTCTGGGCCACCCCCTCGACTACACTGCTTCATCGGGCATGGAAGGCCCGAAGGGACGGGAGAAAACCGGCGGTTTCAAGGTGCAGGGTGCCGAAGATGGGCCGCCGCCCGGGGAAGAGCACCGCAGCAGTGTCGCCGCCATGGCGCCGGCAAAGATGGAACGGGTCCACAACATCACCATTGCCGAGTCGTCCATTTCACGAGGCGTATCCATTTTTGAATCGCCGGATCCGAACGGCTCATTCGGCGACAGCTTCATCAGCGACAAGTCCCTTGATGAAGTGATCATGAACTATCTGATGGACGAACTCGACGAGTAGCTAGCGCTTCACGCGCCCCGCGCGAATCATGGAAATCAGCATGAGGATGAGGAATCCGCCGCCGGCCCAGACCGCGTAACGCGCACATCCGGGACGGTCCGTCGCGTCGAGATACATGGCCGCGGCCGCAGACGTACCCGCCAGTAGCGCAAATGACAGTTGCTGCACCGCCAGATACACCAGCCTGGCCGGCATCAGCCCACCGTCGGAACGGACCTGCAGTCGACCGGACAGGGCGTGGGACACAAATCGATCGAACTGCCGGGGAATGGACAGGAAGGACAGCACCCGATCCCGCGTCAGATCAAACAGCATGGCCGACCAGTCCGTGTCCCTGCCGAGGACAAATTCTTCGAGATACGGCCGCACGATGGCGGCGGGGTTCAATGCCGTGTCAAGAGACGTGCAGATCCCCGTGAGCTGCAGGACGGTGCGCTCCAGGAGAACCCATTCCCGGGGCATGTGGAAGGCGGTGGACAGCTCCCGGATGCCCACGTTCATCTCCCGCAGATCGGCGAGATGCTCCAGTCCCCGCGCGGCATCGATCTGGATGGACGAAAACGAAAAATCCTGCACGCGGATTTCTTCCTGGAATCGGCGGTGAAAGTGTTCGATAACCCGTGTCGCTGCCTCCGTCTGATTGGTCCCCACCCGCAGGAATCCCATCTGCCGCAGGGAATGCAGCAGCTGTTCCTCGTTCCCCCGGATGATGGCTTCCATCAGCGCGCCGAGCCCTTCCCGGGTTTCCTTCCGGAGGGTACCCACGGCACCGAAATCCAGCAGGATGATCCGCCCGTCCGCGGCGACCATCAGGTTTCCCGGATGGGGGTCCGCGTGGTAGATGCCGTCCACGAAAATCATCTGGCAGTATGCGGTGAGCAGGTCGGTGGCAATCCGGGTCGGATCGTGCCCGGCTTCCACCAGTCGCTCCGTGTCGGTGATCTTGATGCCTTCCAGGTAATCGAGCGTGAGCACCTTCTTGCCGGAGAGCTCCCGGAAAACACGGGGAAAGGCCAGTGTGCCGGTGTCCTTGAAATTGGCCGAAATGACTTCAATGTTGGCGGCCTCCTTTTCGAAATCCAGCTCTTCAAGAATCATCGCTTCAATTTCGTAGTAGTAGTTGTCCAGGCCCCGCAGTCGCACGAACTTTTTCACCAGCTGAAGGATCCGCCAGATGGTGCGCAGGTCCGCCTTCGCCATGGCCTCCACATCGGGATGCCGCACCTTGACGGCCACCCGCACGCCGTCATGGGTCACGGCGGAATGGACCTGCCCGAGGGAGGCCGACGCGATGGGTGCCTCGTCGAAGCGGGCGAACACCTCCAGAGGCGGCCGGCCGAACTGGGACCTCACCTGCTGCACGATCTGTTCGTAGGGACGGGCCGGCACCGCATCCTGCAGGTTCTGTAATCCGCTGCGGAAGGTCTGGGGCAGAAAGTTGGTCATGATGCTGAACAACTGCCCCACCTTGATGAACAGCCCCTGCAATTCGAGGATGGTGGTCTCGATGCGACGGGCACTGGTCCGGTGAAGCGCATCAATGTGTTCTTCGCGATACATCTGTCCGAACAGGCGGACCTTGAAGAAGAACCAGCCGTAGGACAGGAGGATGCGCACGGCCGTGAAATAGGCCCTGAGAAAACGGACGGTCGCTCGTCGCGGCGGCTTCTTCATGTCTATTGCTTCACCGCGTCAATGGAACGCCGGTAAGCGTCAGGGGACGCGAACCAGCACGCAGGTGATGTTGTCGTGTCCGCCGTTGGCGTTCGCCTCTTCGATGAGCGTGTGACAGGCGGTCTGAATATCCGGCCCGTTCTCCATGAGGATTTCGCCCATCCGCGCGTCCTTCACCTCATCGGTGAGGCCATCGGAACACATCAGATAGATGTCATCGCGTTGAGGCACTTCGAACTCCACGTCCACCTTCACGGATTCCTTCATGCCCAGCGCCCGGACAATCACATTCTTGTGAGGGAAAGAAGCAATCTCCTGCGGAGAGAGCTTCTTCATCTTGATGTAGTCGTTGAGGAGGGAATGGTCGACGGAGATCTGCTGGAACCGTCCCTCGCGCAACCGGTAAATCCGGCTGTCCCCCACGTGGGCCCGGTACACGCCGCTCTCGACAAAGTACAGGGCCGTGATGGTGGTTCCCATCCCGTGGTATTTCGGCTCTATCTTGGCGGCTTCAAAAATCCGGACATTCGCGTACTTGATGGCCGTCACCAGCCGGTTTTCCTCGTACTGCCGCGCCCGGTCCATCTTGTAGGGCCAGGTCACTTCCGGATCGTCCCTGGTGTCCTTGCAGAAATTCTTGATAGTCTCCACCGCCATCTGGCTGGCCACTTCTCCCGAAGCATGTCCGCCCATGCCATCGCATACGACGAACAGATTTTCTTCCTCGATAATGGAGAACGTGTCTTCGTTGTGGTTCCGCTTCTGACCGACGCTGGTTTCGCCTGCAACCTGGACTGGAATTCGCAATTGGCCCTCTTCTTCAGTGGTCAGTTCGCCAGAAATTTCATGGCCGCGAACGCTGCGGCACCCAGGATGACAACAACACCGACAATTAACGCGACAATGAGCCCTGTGGACGGTTCCGCCGAACCGGTCGGCTGCTCCCATGCCGCTGCAGGTTCTGCCGGCGGTGCATCCGGATCCGTGTCCCGCTCCGCCTCCGCCGCATCGGCGATCGCAGCCGGGGCGGGGACCGCTGCAGCCGCCTTTGCCGCTGCTTCCCGGGCCGTTGCCTCCTTGGCGGCAGCGACCGCTTCCTTGATGGCATCCACGTTCATGGCCGGCGCACCGATCATCGTGGCGCCGAAGGCATCGTCCTGCACGGAGGCCGGGGCAGCAGCCGGGGCCTGCACGGGCTCCGGTTGGGCAGCCGGTGCGGCGGGCGCGGGCTGGGCCGCCGGTTTCGCCGCCGCAGCGGGCGTCGCGGCGCCGGGCATTTTCATGGCGGGCATGCCGAACACGGTGCGGGCGGCAGCAACCTTGGCGGGCGCGGCTGTCGCCGGCGTCACGGGCTTCGGCTGGGCAACAGCGGGCTTCGCCATGGGCGCGGCGGCTGGTGTCGCAGCAGGTGTCGCAGCGGGCGCTCCAGCCGGCGATGTCACGCCGGTTCCCTTCGGTGCAACGGGCGCTCCGCCCAGGCTCTTTTCGTTAACCCCCGGTATCCCAAAAACGGTTTTGCCCATATCGACGACTCCTTGCTTCACGCGAACTGAATGACCAGTTGGAAACGAACTATAAAAGATGAACGTGGAGAAATCCAGCAGCAAACCTTCCTTTCGTTAAATGAAGTATCCCGATGAACCAGCGTGATCCGCGGCCCCCGGCATCGAATAGAATCGCTCGAGAAACAGCGGATTCCGCTCTTGAAACAGAATCCCCGCCGCGCGGTCCGCCTGGGCGATGACCGTCTGTTCCACCTCACACAGCAACCCGGACACGTCGCCGATGGTTCCCGTGGTCGCCCAGTTCACACACCCGCAGAAATAAGTACAGCGATCCACAACGCTGCAAGTCCGGCAATCGGCCGCCGGGGCGTTTTTTGCGCGGGCGAACGACAACACTTTTACCAGATCAATTCCGAATTCGATGTTGCCGATGCACAGAGGGCTGTCCGGCGGATCCTCCCCGACCAGCCGTTCACACGGATACAGGCGTCCCGACGGGGTCAGCGTCACCTCCCCGTCGCCGAACGGACACCGCGCACCGGGCGGATAACCGCCGTGGAGATGAGTCCGGATCTTCGACGTGAAGCCCTTGAAATCCACGCTGATGCCGCTGCGGTACGCGTCGACGTAGAGATCCGCACAGTGCTCGATTTCCATCCGGAAGACATTGAGATGTTCCGGAGTCCAGGCGCCGTCGTAATTGAAATTGAAGCTGAACCGGTTTACGCCGATGGACAGAAAATGCCCGAATGACGCCGACATCAGATGGACGTTGGCTGGATCGACGACCGCCGAAATATGAAGGTCGTTCATGTATTCCGTTGCCAGTGTCACCCCCTGCAGGATGCGGTCGTAGGCGGCAGAGCCGTCTTCAAGGACGCGATCCGCACTGGCCTCCTTTCCGCCATCGAGGCTGATGACGAGGAAGAAACCTTCGTCGCGCAGAAATGCAAGGTTGTCCCGGTTCAGCAGTGTGCCGTTCACCGTCACGGAAAACCGACGCAGGCGTTTGCCGGTATGTCGCGCCACATCGCGGGCCCGCCGGACGGCGTGGACCATCCGATCGAATTCCAGCAGCGGCTCTCCTCCAAAAAATGTCAGCCGCGCATCCCCTCTGGAAAACGCCAGATCAATGCCGCGGTCGATGGTGTCGCGCGACATGGGACGGTGGAATTTCCGGCCGTTGTAACAGTAACGGCATCGCAGATTGCAGGCGTGGTTCAGAAAAAGAAGGACGTGCATGGCACAGTATGGCTATTTTTTTTCAATGCCGGCCAGATAGCCTGTGTCCGCGGTGTCCGACCCGGTGTCGACGGGTGCGGTCGCGGTTTCCGTATCCCACCCGGTGTCCGTGTCCACCGAATCTGTTTCACCGGTGTCCCCGGGTCCCACATCCCCTGCCTCGTAACCTGTGTCCGTCGACGGATCGAACCCGGTGTCCGTGTCGAACATGTTCTCACCGCCGGCAAACTCGCCCGTGTCCGTTTCCATGTCGACAGCGGTGTCTGTTCCGGTATCGACAATGGTGTCCGTTTCGTAGGCGTGTTCGCCACCCGCCAGGTTTCCCGTATCGGTTTCTGACGCAGCCGAATCGTCGGTTTCGTCCGGACCGATGACACCGGAATACATGCCCCGATCGCCATCGGTCAGCCGATCGCAGGCGGCCAGAATCGGGCCAAGGGCACCCGCGGCGCCGATTTTTCCAACGGTTTCCAGAAACCTCCGCCGTCCTGCCGCTGCAGTCCGCAAATCCGGATACCGGGGAGGTTCTGTGCGATTGCCGGGTTTCTTCGGGAAAATCATTGTGGTCCTCCTCACGCAGCGCAATTCAAACGCTGGTTTCATCCTATCAGATGCAGGGCGCCCCGTCCGGAATCATTTTTCGAACGGTAACAAGGATGCCGCTTATCCCCGCAGGGGCGGCGGTACGACCATCGACGCGCGGACCATCGCTTCCGCATCATCGTCAAATGGCACACCGCGGCGGTACACCAGTCCCTGCAGCGCCATGGCCAGAAAGGCGGCGGCGAAGGACGTGAAGAAGATTCCCACCCCCAGCAGGAGGACCCCGGTGACCGCAGCGGCGATCCACGAAGCGATGGACAGGCCGAAGGCCGCGGCAACCCGGCCTCCGTTGCGCCGGATGTGGCGCAGCAGAAGGGACAGTTCGAAGGCGGCAGACAGCCGGTTGGTCACCGCCAGACGGGTGAGGGCCGGTCCGAGCAGGAGCAGGGACAACAGCAGCAGCACCGTCCGCGCGGCCAGCAGACAGGCGGCGCAGAACGCGGTGGGCCCCACGGCGGCCAGGATCGGTTGCTCGAAAACGACGGCGAGGAGGACGGGCAGAAAATAAACAAGGGTCACCAGTACCGGCAGGACACCTTCGTTGAACAGCCGCCCATGCGTATCCCATGGAGGATGCACTGCCGTCCGCCCTTCGATGGTGGCGCAGAGCACGCGCATCAGATATCCGGCCGCTGCAAACGCGAAGAATACCGTGAAGGAAAGCAGCATGCAGACGGCGCCCCGCAGGAGACTGCGGATGGCGCCCGGGCCTGCCAGCGTGAATTTCACCGCATCGAACAGCATGGGATAACTGTAGCGGATGTCCGCTCCGGAATCAATCAGACCCTTCTGGAGGGCTGTTTGCGACGGGCCAGCTCAATGGCCTTGTCGAGGAACGACATGCGGAAGATGCCCGGATGGGGCAACCGTCCCAGATAGAAGGTGGGTGTTCCCGGAACGTACTTCCGTTCTGCCTCGTCGAGGTGGGCCCGGATGATCCGGCGTACCTCCGGTCCGTCCATGCACCGTTTCAGGGCCGCCGTGTCGAGCCCGATGCGCCCGGCAACAGAAAGAACATCCACCTGTACGGCAGGAACCGTGTCCTGGATGGCAAACAGCGCGTCGTTCATCTCCCAGAACTTTCCCTGGCGGCCCGCGCACTCCACGGCAAAGGAAAACTCGCAGGCCCGATCGTGAAACAGCCGCCGGACACCCGGATTGCAGGCGCGATCCATTGGCACGTGACGATGGACGAGCCGCACCGTACTCCGCCGCTGCGAAACCATCATCCGCGCTTCCCGGTGAGCTCCCCGGCAGTAAGGGCACTGGTAGTCACTGTATTCGAAGATGGTCAGCACCGGGTTCCTTGCGCCGATCCAGTGATTGCCCTCCGCGTCGATGCCGCTGTCCATTTTGGGAATGCCCGAAAAGCCCGTATGTTCCCAGTAGGGGGGAACGAACGCCAGGACGCCAAGGGGCAGCAGCAGCGCGGCGCCGGCGAGGAGCAGGGTCTGGCGGCGATGGGACAGAAGGACCCGCAGGTCCCGCATCACCGCGGCCGCCGGGTGTCGTCGATGGTGAACGAGGAGGGCGATGGAACAGGCGAGCAGCAGTCCGTTGATGCCGTAGAGCACCATGCACCAGGGGCACAGGGTGCCGATGATCGCGTGGGACACCCAGGCGAGGAGGCCCGCCACCGCCGACGCCCCGAGGCCGGCCAGGTGGAAAATGCCCGACAGAAAAAAGGACCCATCGCGCCGGCGCCCCGATCCCATGGCAGCGAGGAAGCCCAGCAGCAGGTAGGCGATCATTCCCCAGACGGAAACCGGGATGCCCAGAAACACCGCGTACATGGACCGCGCCACGGTCTCGCAGTTCACCTGTTCGCTCACTGCGCAGATGGAGTCGAATTCCGGATCGAGGTGCACCCCCACGTGCACCCGCGTCAATTCGGCGGAAACGACGAAGCCCGCAACGCACAGGGCGAGCACCACCACCCGGATCTTCCGGAACACACCCGAAGAATCTGTTGTCTGTTCTCCCTGCCGGCGGTCGTTCATCACATTCACTTCTCCGTGGCGACGGGGCGGAATGCCGCGCCGTGCCGTATGTAAAAAAGATTGACTTTCATGTAAACCCGTTTCAATCGTCTGAGGCCATGGGCGAACCGACCAGATCCGGCGGAACCATCGATCCGGAGAGCCTTGCCGGGCTGATCTTCGAGCGCACCGGATATCGGTTCTGCCATCGCGAACGGATGATGGAAGCCCTGACCCACAAGTCGTGGCTGAACGAACAACCGGCGTCCTGGCGCCACAACGAACGGCTGGAATTCCTGGGCGACGCGGTCCTCGACCTGATCATTTCCGAACACCTGATGTCCCTACCGGAGGCCCTGGCGGAAGGCCAGCTGACCCGCTGCCGGGCCGCGCTGGTGAATGAGCACTCCCTCGCACGGGTGGCCGGCCGGATGGCACTGGGCGACCTGCTGCTGCTGGGTCGGGGCGAAGAAAAAAATAATGGCCGCGAAAAGTCGTCCATCCTGTCGGACGGGCTGGAGGCCCTCATCGGCGCCGTATTTCTGGACAGCGATTTTGTCACCTGCCGCGAGGTGGTGCTGCGCCTGTTTGAAACGGAAATCGGCGAAGCCGTGCCGGGGGGCGGACTCGAGGACGCGAAAACCACCCTGCAGCAGGCACTGCAGGCAGAAAACCGCATGCCGGTGTACCATACGGTGGACGCCCGGGGGCCCGATCACGACCGCACCTACGAAGTGGAAATCACCGTGGACGGACGGGTGCTGGGACGGGGCGCCGGTAAAAGCAAGAAGGATGCCGAAAAGGAAGCCGCGCGAAGGAGCCTGGAACAGTTGAGTGCCGCTGCGGCAGAGGAGCCCCCATGCAAAGAAGAATAGCCGCCACCTTGTTTGCCCTGCTCGCCGCCCTGCTGGTCGCCTCGAAGGTGCCCGCCGCCGAAACGAACCTGCAGTACGAGAACCGGTTCCGCATCATGCTGGATTTCGCGGTGCGCATCAACGAGTACACCCGGCTGCACCTGCAGGACACCCGCCTGTGTGCCTGGGCCCACGCCGTTGCCCTCGCCAACGCATCCGAAGCGGAGCAGATGAGCCCTCCCGAGGTGTACGCCACGCTGCATCCCCATTTTCTCCTCGTTGTCGAAAACGTGGAGCGGTGCATGTATTACGCCGCGCGCCGCAACATGGACCGGTACCGCCACCACCAGAAAATCGTGCGACAGGAACTGGCCATCCTCGAAACCCTGTCGGAGCGCGCAGGCATCGAATCCTTCGAAACCTACAACTAGGAGCGCACGCCGACACAGATCATGGATCCGCGTTTCTTCCACATCGGCGGCTTTCATTTACCCGCCTACTTCACCATGCTGGCCACCGGCTTCGCCCTGGCCATCCTCCTGGCCCGGCGCTTTGCCGCCCGCAACGGCATCGATCCGGGAAAGATGCTGGATTTCGGCATCCTGATGGTCGTGTTCGGCATCGTCGGCTCAAAGGTGCTGCACATCCTCGCGGACGGCTATTTCATGGACTACGTGAATGTCTGCATTGACCCATCGAAGGTGGACTGGCGCGTGGACGAGCGGGAGTGCGCGGTCCTGAAGGGCGCCTGGGATCAGGCCGCGGGCGTATGCCATCCGGTGCAGAAAAACTGCCTCGCGTGGTTGTCGGGCAACGGCTTCGCATTCTACGGCGGATTCATCGCCGCCGCCCTGTTCAGCATCTGGTACATCCGGCGTCAGCACTGGCCCGCGGCAAAAATCTGCGACATGAGCGGCTGGACCATCCTGCTGGGCCTCGCCTGGGGACGCATGGGCTGCTTCCTGTCGGGCTGCTGTTTCGGCGCGGTCACCCACGGCCCCGCGGGACTGTCCTTTCCACCGGCCTCCCCGGCGTCGCGCTCCCAGTGGGAAGAAGGGCTGCTGTCGTCCTACCGGCTCGACTCCCTGCCCGTCCATCCCACCCAGCTCTATGAAGCGGCAGCCTCCCTGCTGATTGCGGCCCTCGCGTACTTCGTCGTTTATCCGCGACGCCGGTTCGACGGCCAGACCTTCGTCTTTTCCATGGTGGCCTACGCGGTGGTCCGCTTTCTCATCGAGTTTGTCCGGCGGGATGATCGGGGCGGACTGCTGGGGCTGTCCACCAGTCAGCTCATCGCCCTCGGCATGGTCGCCGCCTGCGGATATCTGTACGTCGTTTTCCGGAGGCAGGCGGTTCGTTCCACCCCCGGCGCCCTTTGAACCGGCAACGGTCGTCCGCGCCCGGAAATCCCGACCGGATGCGGTCCGGACGGGGATTGCCGCTTTACGGGTGCCGCTCCTTGGGGCATAATTGACGGCAATCAAATCGATTCACACTGCGCGCGGGGCGTTTTCCCGCGGATGGAGACAGCATGACACACGAATTCACAGACCGGGACACGGGCACGGTGTACCCCACAGCCGGCGCCCTCATCGACAGCTACATCGCCCGTTTCGGACAGGTCATCTCGGAGGCCACCGGCACGGAGGTCCGCTTTCCGGCCCTGGATGCGGCCGGCTTCACCAGCGTCAGCCGCGGCTCCGCCCGGGTGGGCATCAATGTGCTGGAAGAACAGGGCGTGCTGGTGTTCGTGTCGCGCATCATGAAGGCACCACCCGAAAAGCGGGAGGAATGCTTCCGCTTCCTGCTGGAGCTCAACTTCACCGCCACGTCGGACGCCTCCTTTGCCATTGAAAAAGAAACGGACACCATCTGCCTGCGGGCCCTGCGGTCCATTGCCGGGCTCGATTATGACGAATTTGAAGACATGCTGCACGCGGTGGCCACGGTGGCCGACGAATGGGACGACCGCCTGATGGACATGTTTGGATGAATGAGGTGCAATGATGACGGTTTCTCTTCTGCGGCCCCTGGTCGCGCTGATCATTTCCTGTGGACTGCTGTGCTGTGTCTGCGCCGCCGCGGACGAAGACGCGAAGGCAAAGGACGCCTTTTCAAAAGGCAGTGAGCTGTTTGAGAACGAGCAGTTCGAGGCGGCGGCCATCCAGTTCAAAATTGCCTACAAGTACAAGCCGAGCTGGAAGCTGCTGTACAACATCGGGCAGTGCGAGGTAGGTGCCAAACGGTACGGCATCGCCCTCGAAGCCTTCGAGCAGTATCTGGTGGAATCCGGCGATGAAATCTCCCTGGAACGACGCGACGAGGTGCGCAAGGAGACCGCCCGGTTACGGGACATGGTGGGCATGCTGATGGTGAAAGGGCCCGCCGGATCGGAGCTGTTCATCGACGGCGTGAAGCGCGGGACGCTGCCCCTTTCCGGGGCCGTTCCCGTTACCGCGTCAAAGGACCATCTGGTGTCCGGCGTACTGAGCGGAAAGAAGTTGTCGTCGGCGACGGTCAAGGTGATGACCGGACAGAACATGGAAATCACCCTCGTGGCGACCGCCGAGGATGCGGTGGTGCCTCCTGCACCGGAAGATCTGGCGATCGAAGCAGATCAGAATCCGGAGGAACCGGCGGACAGTGCCCAGACCGTCACCGGGGAAGACAAACCGGAAGAACCGTCGGCCAGGGAGGCGCCTGACCCGGCGAAGGACGCGACAACCGCTCCGGAAGCCGCGCCGGCAAAGGACGTACACCGGGGCCGTCCCCTGATGATCACCGGCATCGCACTTCTGGCCGGAGGCGGTGCCGTTCTGGCGGGCAGTCTGGTGACCGGGTTGCTGGCCATGAAAAAGAACGGCGAAATCGAGGATGCCTGCATGGAGCGCTCGGGTGTGGACTGCGCGCTGGACATCTCCATGCGCGACACGGTGGACCAGCGGGATGCCCTGGGCCTCACGACGACCATCCTGTGGATCGGCGGCGGCGCCCTGGCGGCCGCGGGGGCCGTGCTGCTGATTGTCGGAAAGAAAAAAGGCGAAACCATGGCCGCCGGTCCCGGATTCGTCCCGTCCATTGCGGCGGACGGATTTGGCGGCGCGCTGGAATGGAGGTTCTGATGAGACCCTTATTTATCGCTTTTCTGCTGTTGGTGATGGCGGGATGCAGTGCGGTGTTCACGGATGTGGACGGCTATGTGGATGATTCGTCCGATGCCGACAGCGACTCGGACAGCGACTCGGATACAGACTCCGATAGCGACACCGATGCCGACACCGATTCCGACACGGACACCGACAGCGACACCGATTCCGATTCCGACACCGATGTGGACACAGATACCGACAGCGACACCGATTCCGACACGGACACCGATGTGGACACGGACACCGATACCGACATTGATGTGGATCTGGATGCCCTGTGGACCGTGTACAGCGACGGCTACGTGGTCAGCGCTCCCCTGCACGGATACGCGTCGATCATCACCACCGGAGACACCACGGTCACCCCGACGGATTTTTCAACCGTTGCGCCGGGCAACCGTCTGTGCATGTCCGGCACTGTCGGCGACGGCAATGAATCCACGGCCCAGCTCGCCATCTCCCTGAACCAGGAGTGGGGAGGCTCTCCACTGAACCGCGACGAGTATGTACCACAGCCGGGCGGGTTCTATCTGGACTACTCCACCGTCGGAACTTTTCCCCTGCAACTGGAAATCGCCGACGACGACGGCAATGTCTGGTGCACCCGGCGCATCCAGCAGAGCGGCACGTCAGTGCCGTTTGAGAGCCTGCTCGAGGAATGCTGGCTGGGGGACGCGCAGCCGTCCTATAATTATGAAGAGATTACCCACATCAAACTGGTGGTGCCCGGGACCACGGGAGCCGCCACGCCCTATTCCTTCTGTCTGAACGGCCTGTGGACGTGGACGGACAGCGTCTGCGACAATAGCACGGTGACAATGACGGCCGACGGCATTGTGGACGATTTTGACAATGGCGGCCTGGACATCCTGATGGCGGACGGCGCGTACACGGGCTTCTGGATTGCCGCCGGCGACGATGCGACGGGAGGGACACAGACGATTACGGTGGAGGAGCAGGATGGCAATCCGACCCTCCATGTCGTCGGCAGCGGGTATGAGGGCTGGGGATCCTTCGTGGGCAGCGTCTGGGGTCCGCAGGCGTGTCTCAACGCCGCGTCCTTTACCGGCATTGCATTTGACTTCAAGGGAATCAGCGCCACGGACCTGTACCTGAAGGTGGGAACGGCCGCCACGTTTCCCTCAGAGTATGGCGGCGACTGTGCGGCCGACTGCTACGATCACCACCGATATTTGATCACACCCAGCGCCGCGTTTGTGAACGTGCAGGTTCCTTGGACCGCGCTCACGCAGAATGGATTCGGAACCCCGGCCGACTTTGATCCCCACCGGATTCTGCGTTTCGAATTCGCCCCCGATCCGGACACCACCAACGACTACGACTTCTGGATCGACAACATCCGCTTCTACTGAACCGTGAATTCTTTTTCCGTGGCCACCTGATCGTTGATGTAGACCCGGGCTTTGTAGTTGCCTGCATAGATGTTGCCCGGGTTCCAGGCCGCGCTCATGGCGCCGCTGCCGCCCCCGGGAACCGGGGTGCGAACGGTGTGGTAAACGGACTCGGACCCTTCCTCTACAAGCACCCACTGGATGAGAATTTCACTGCCGGGCGCAAGGTCGAGAAACCGCAGGCCGCAATGAATGGCGGGAATGCCCTCGCGGAAATGATCCGATTCCTTTTTCGGCATCACGTCATTTCCGGGCTGTTCGCCGAGAGCGATGTAGTCGATGGCCGGCCCCGCGGAGGGCTCGCCGATGACAAACGACGCTTCTTTCAGGATGCTGCCGTTGTCCACCTGCACCGTGTAGGTGCCCTGGGGAAGGCCGGAGGGAGATTCGATGTTCGCGGAGAACCGGCCGTTGCCGTTTACGCTGATGGTCGATTCGTTGAACAGGGCGCCGGCCCTCATCCAGCGGACGGTGAGCTCTGTGGGGGAGAATACGTTGCGCACGGGAAACGACGCGAACAGCTTGTCCGCGGCGGTGAACTTCGCGGCGGGGTTCACAGGTGCGCCCTTGCTGTTCACTTTTTTCGCGATCTGGATCTTTCCCACCTTGAGGCCTGCCGCCGAAGGGTCCACACCGGTGATGCGGAAGGTGTCCGAACCGACTTCCTGATCATTCACCATCACCTTCACCGTGTAGTTGCCGGCCATGAATTTCTTTTTCTCAGGGGTGAAATTCGAGATGAACGAAAACGTGTCCGACCCGAAGACGTCGGCGGCCAGCATGGGTTCCGCAATGGCGTCGTGGTACCAGACCACCTGAATGCGCGCCTGGGTGGGCACCTTGCGCAACTTGCCCACGAAATAGATGACTCCGGTATTCGGGGCAAATTCTTCGAGGATGTCGCCGATGGCCCGGTAGCGCTTCTCGTCCACCTCGTTGGTGAACTCGGCGCTGACGAGCTCGGGCCGGTAGAAGTCCGCAGCAGTGAGGCGGACCTTCGGCAGCTCTTCCTGTGGCGGCGGCGGCGCCGGCGGGGGCTGTTTCGCCGCACAGGCGGCCATCAGCAGACAACAGACGAAGCGGGACAGTACAGCAGCAGTGGATTTCATCAGGTAGTCCTCCGTCGGTCCAGTGTTCTCAAGGGGCGCAATCGGGTGGCGCGCCCGGCAAGCTGACTGGAGAATATAGCAGAATTTTTTGAAGGCGCTGCCCTTTTCACGGCAGACCGGGTATTTTCCGGTGCGGTATGGCGGTATAGAATATTGGCGGTATAGAATAGTTGAACATACATTACTCTGGTGACAACAGGGGAGATTGACCCATGAACCTGAAAGTTGTGCTCGTTCCCAGTGAAGAAGGCGGGTTCACCGTACTGGTTCCGTCCCTGCCGGGATGCATCAGCGAAGGCGATACCCGGGAGGAAGCACTGTCCAACATCCGGGAAGCCGTGGAACTCTATCTGGAACCCGTTGATGACGACATTTCCTGGCGCGCCGGTTTCGAAGAATACGAAATCGCCCTATGACAAAAGTCCCCGGTCTCCCGTTTGATGCAGTCATTTCAGCCCTGCGACGGGCCGGCTGGGTAGTGGTCCGCCAGAAGGGCAGCCATATCCGGTTGCAGAAACACGAAGGGGAAGAAACCTTTAAATTGACCATTCCTGCACACCGGCCGATCAAACGCTCCACCCTGTCGCACATTCTCAAGCAGGCGCGGCTCTCCGTTGATGAATTCATCGCGTTGTTGTGAGAGGCACTTGTCAGTCCGGCAACCCGACCCATCACTGATTGACCCTGAGATCCCCTAAGTATAGATTTCCCTTCATGAAGGACAGGGAACAGATTCAAAGCGAAATGCGCGAGCTTGAAGCGGAAATCGAGCGACACAATCGCCTCTACTATGTGGAAGCTGCACCGGAAATTTCTGATCGTGACTACGACCGCCTCGTCAAGTCCTTGGAAACACTTGAAAACAATTATCCGGACCTGATTTCTCCAACTTCTCCCTCCCGTCGGGTGGGTGGTGCCCCGATTAGTGGATTTCGCAGCGTCACCCACACCCTTCCGATGCGAAGCCTGGCTAATACATACAATCGTCATGAACTGCTGGATTTTGACCAACGGATTCGAAAACTAATCCCGAGAAGTGAATTCTCATATGTTCTTGAACCGAAAATTGATGGTGTCGCCATTTCTATACGTTACGAACACGGCCTGCTGGTTCAGGCGCTCACCCGAGGTGACGGGATTACCGGGGACGATGTAACAGCGAATATCCAAACCATCCGATCCATACCGTTACGTTTGCTAAACCCTTCCCCTCCTTCTGTTCTGGAGGTCAGGGGTGAAGTTTATATGGACAAAATGGGATTTGCGCGCCTCAACGATTATCGGCAGGAAGCCGGATTGGAGCCCTTCGCCAATCCCAGAAATGCCTGTGCCGGATCGCTGAAGCTGCTGAATTCCCGGGAAGTGGCGGAAAGACCGCTTGACGCAGTTTTTTACGCAACGGGTGAAGTGATTGGTGCCTCCTACAACACACATGAAGAACTGCTGAATCAGCTCCATATGCTGGGCCTTCGAACGGCTCCGTATGTGCGAATCTGCCGAACTATGGAGTCAGTGCTTGATAAACTCGATGAACTCCGTGCCATTCACGCAGAATTTCCCTTTGAAATCGACGGTGGTGTCATCAAGGTGAATGAACGGAATCTCTACGACGTGCTGGGAGCGACTTCAAAAAGTCCGCGCTGGGCTGTCGCCTATAAATATGAACCGGAACAGGCAGAAACCGGCCTGCTCAACATCTCTGTTCAAGTCGGACGAACAGGCGTTCTGACCCCTGTCGCTGAATTGGAACCGGTTGCACTGAGCGGAAGCGTGATTCAGCGGGCCACACTGCATAACACTGACGAAATCCATCGCAAGGATATCCGGATTGGAGACAGGGTGGTCATCGAGAAAGCCGGAGAAGTCATCCCCGCGGTCGTACGTGTAGTTGTGGAACGCCGTACCGGGAAGGAACGCATTTTTCAGATGCCCGATCGTTGTCCGGTTTGTGGAAGCGAAGTTGAGCGTCGAACCGGTGAAGTCGCTTACCGATGTATCAGTCTGCAATGCCCGGCGCAGTTGAAGGCATGGCTTGAGCATTTCGTCAGTAGAAACGCGCTGGATATCGCTGGAATCGGAGGCATCGTTGCAGACCGGCTGATTGAGACCGGACTGGTCAATCATCCGCTTGATTTGTTTGAACTGACTATCGATCAGTTGACTTCCCTGAATCTGGGAGAACCTCCATCTGTGAGACTGTTTGGAGCAAAAAACGCGGCGAAAGTCGTTACGTCTCTTGAAAAATCGAAAACTCGACCTTTGGAGAATTGGCTGTTTGCGTTGGGCATTCCGAAGCTCGGCATTGTCGGTGCCCGCCTACTGGCGGAAAAGCATGAAACGCTGCAGGACATCGCCTCTTCGCGAATTCTGACTGATATCGTTCTACTTAATGAAACCGTGAACCAGGCAATGCGCTTGAATCCACGATCCAGCTTTGAACGTCCAATATCCGAAGAAGACAAGGAATCGAGAAGCATCGCACACGATCAACTGTGTAGTGAAATCGAAGAAATTGGTACCCGCCTTGTTGAAACCGGCTGGTTCCAACGACGAGTCAAGGTGGCAAAAAGAGAGTCCATTCGCCTGACACCAGAATACATAACAAAACCACATGCTGAGATCGGATTCGTGATCGCACTAAATGTATTGAATTTCATGCAGTCCGAACGCACGAAAAATATTCTCGTCAGAATGATAGCTCTAGGCATTCATCCAACTTCATCCTCCGTCCGACGCGATAATTTGCTGCAACACAAGTCTTTCGTCATTACCGGTTCATTACCAAATCTTAAAAGAGAAGATGCTGCGGAGCTGATTGTTCAAAACGGCGGAAAAGTGCAATCCAGTGTGTCCACGCGGACTGATTTCTTATTGGCGGGAGAAAAAGCAGGCTCGAAACTGAATACTGCCCGCGAACTGGGAATCCGGGTTATTTCTGAAGAGGAACTGATGCAGATGCTGGACAAACCTGTTGCCGCCTCAGAATCATTGAACGCACAGCCAACGAACGAAAAATTGAGTCGCCAGACAGAACTTTTTTTAAAAAAAAGTAAGCCTCACAACTGAATGGACTTGATGGATACGAAAATGGCCCTCAGCGACGCTGACATCGAAAGATACTGCACGAAAAGCAATCTGGATAAAGCTGTTCATACACTGGAAGGACTGCTGCGGGGCATTGCGGCCGACAAGCAAATTTCTCCAGCAGAAAGAACGGCACTCGTCTATTGGCTTGAGGAACACCGTTGTTTGGCCGACAGACATCCATTCTGCGAGTTCGTCCCAGCGCTGGAGATGCTGATCAACCACACGGATACGGATGAGGTAATCCAGGACTGTATTTGGCTCTGTGATCGGCTCAATCGAATCAATTTTTTCTATGATATCCGCACAGGGGACATGCAGCGCTTTCAAGGAATTATCTGTGGCATTCTGGCAGACGAACAAATTCTGTTTGAGGAGTTGAAGAGTTTTCATGCGTGGATGCAGGATCATATGCATCTACAGGGTTTGTGGCCTTTCGACAGCATCCTTACGATTGTGAACCGAATTGTTTTCAACAATCATTTCAATATGGAAGACCAAAGCGCATTGATGGCGCTATTCCAAGATTTTCAAAGATTCATCAACGACAGAGATGGCAATGTAATTGCAGAAAATCTAACCATCCAAAGTGTCTGCGATTCTGTTTCGGTTATTGAGTTCGCTGGACATGGTTTCTGCATTACCGGCAAGTCCACCAAGGCCAGCAGAAAACAATTTGAAACGGAAATCAAAAATCGCGGAGGCTTCGTGGTTGGTCAGGTCAGCAGAAGTGTTGACTATCTCATCCTCGGAGCCGGGGGAAACACCTGCTGGGCCTACTCCTGTTACGGAAGAAAAGTGGAGGAAGCCATCGAACTTCGCGGGAAAGGGAAACGAATATCCATTATCAATGAATACGATTTCTGGGCTTTCTGCGAAAACAATCCCGTTGCCGGCTCAACCAGTAAAATACTTCTAGAGCACGCACCTCTGACTGCTCCGATGGCCGCCGGGCCGTTAACCGGAAAGACCTTCGTCATCACCGGAAAGCTGTCCGCGCCCCGGGAGGAAATTGCCGCGCGGATCGAAAAAATGGGCGGAAAGGTGACTGGCGCGGTCAGCGCGAACACGTCGTTCCTCGTGTGCAACGAGGCGAGCGGCTCGGGAAAATTCAAGAAGGCGCAGCAGCTGGGCGTTCCCGTCATCACCGAAGCGCAGCTCGAAGAGATGCTCCGATGAAGCTCATCGCAGACCTGCACATCCATTCGCGCTTCTCCATGGCCACCAGCCGGCAGTTCGATTTTGTCGCGCTCCATCGCAGCGCCCTCGAAAAGGGCATCGGCCTCGTGGCCACCGGCGATTTCACGCACCCGGGCTGGATGGCCGAAATCGAAGCCCAGCTCGAACCCGCGGAGGACGGGTGGTTCAAACTGAAACCGGAGTTTGAAAAAGCGGCCACCGCAGGCCTTCCTCCGTCCTGCCGCGGCCCCGTGCGATTCGTGCTGGAAGTGGAAATCAGCAACATCTACAAGCAGGACGACAAGACCCGCAAGAATCACAACCTCGTTTTCGTACCAACCATCGAGGCAGCAAAAAAAATCTCGCAGCAGCTCGCCGCCATCGGCAACATCCGCTCGGACGGGCGGCCCATCCTGGGTTTATCCGCCCGGGATCTCCTGGAGATTACCCTTCACGCCCACGACGACGCGTTCCTGGTGCCGGCCCACATCTGGACCCCCTGGTTCTCCCTGCTGGGCTCGAAGTCCGGCTTCGACAGCCTCGACGAGTGCTTCGGCGATCTCACAGACCACATCTTCGCCGTGGAGACCGGCCTCTCATCGGACCCGGCCATGAACCGGCGTCTCTCGGCCCTCGACCACCTGACCCTCATCTCCAATTCGGACGCCCATTCCCCCGGAAAGCTGGGCCGCGAAGCGAACCTGCTCGACATCGAACCCGGATATCTGCCGCTGCTCTCTGCCCTGCGCGACAAGCAGGGATATCTGGGCACCCTTGAATTCTACCCCGACGAGGGCAAATACCACCTGGACGGACACCGCTCCTGCGGCACGCGGATGACGCCCGGCGAAACGCGCGACAACGGGGGCAACTGTCCGGTGTGCGGCAAACCCGTCACCGTGGGCGTCCTGAGCCGGGTGGAGGAGCTGGCCGATCGGGCGCCCCGGGACATTCCGCAGACCTCTTTGCGGCACGACGCCATCGTTCCCCTCGACGAGGTGGCGGCACAGGTGCTGGGCGCTTCGCCCGAAAGCGCAAAGGTGAAGGGCCTGCTCCAGCGGTTGCGGACCATACTCGGCCCGGAGCTCCACATACTGGCGGATGCCCCCCTCGAAGACATTGAGAAGCTGGCGGGTGGCGCCATGAAAGAGGCCATTTCCCGGGTGCGCCGGGGCGAGCTGATCATTCAGGGAGGCTATGACGGGGAGTTCGGCACCATCTCCATCTTTTCACCGCAGGAACGGTCGGCCATCGCCGGCCAGACGCATTTTCTCGCGCCGCCTCTGCCGGCTGCAAAGGAACGCACCGTCCGCGAAAAAAGGGAGCGCCGGACTGACCCGGCAAACGAAGACATCTTCCATGCGCTGGAGGCCCGCGAAAAAAAACGCAACCGGCAGCGGGTGCTGACCTCCGTTGTGGACGATCCCCTCCTCGGGCTCGACGAAGACCAGCGGCGGGCGGCCACCACCGTGGAGGGCCCCCTGCTCGTCACCGCCGGCCCCGGCACCGGAAAGACGCGCACCCTGACGGCCCGCATCGCCACGCTGGTGAAACAGGGCATTGTTGCGCCCCAGCAGGTGCTGGCCATTTCCTTCACCCGGCAGGCAGTGGCCGAACTTGACGAGCGACTGCAGAAGCTGCTGGGTCAAAATGGTCCCGCGCCGAAAGTGGCCACGTTTCACGCCTTCTGCCAGGAGCTGCTGCGGGAATTCGCGGTGCAGGGCGCCCGGCCCGTGGCCACGGACGAAGAGCGCGCAGCAATGGCCGCGGAAGTACTCGGCCCCGACGCGACGAATCGAGAAGTGCGCCGGCTGCTGGAGGCCGTCAGCTTTGCCCAGCAGCACCTCGATCCCGCCTCCCACGTGCCCGCGGAGCTGGCGGACGCGGCCGCCGCCTGGACCCGGATTCTGGACGGGCAGGGCAGAACGGATCTGGACGGCATCGTTCTCGAAGCGGTCCGCATGCTGACCGCGGACAGGGACATGGCCGCCTTCGTGGCCAATCGATGGCGGTGCATCTGCGTGGATGAATACCAGGATGTGAACGACGTGCAGGCGGAGCTGGTGCGACTTCTGTCGCCGGACGGCCGCTCCCTCATGGTCATCGGCGATCCCGACCAGGCCATTTATGGATTCCGGGGTGCAGAGCAGGGCCACTTCGCGCGGTTTGCGCAGACCTTTCAAGGGACCACTGCCGTGTGCCTGCGCACCACCTGGCGGCTGACCGATCACATCCTGCGCACGGCCCTCCACATCATCGGCGACCACAGGGAAATGCTGTCGCGCCGCACCGGCGTAAAGGTGGAGGTGACGAGATGCCCCACGGCCGCCTCGGAGGCGGAGCAGGTCGTCGTGCGCATCGAGCGGCTCGTGGGCGGCACCAGCCATTTCGCCCTCGATTCAGGTCGCGGGCGGAACGCAGACGAAGGGGCCTTCGGCTTCGGCGACATTGCCGTGCTCGTCCGCACAAAAACCCAGCGCGCAGAAATTCTGGAAGCCCTTTCCCGCAGCGGCATTCCCGCCCTGGCCGTGGGGGAGGATGAACCCCACGACCCGCGCGCCCAGAAGGTGGCCGTCATGACCATGCACGCGGCCAAGGGACGGGAATTTGAAGCGGTATTCGTCACCGGTGTGGAAGAAGGACTCGTGCCCCTCAACGTGGGTGCCCTGCGCGGCGATGTGGAAGAAGAGCGCCGCCTGCTCTACGTGGCCATTACCCGGGCGAAGACCCTCTGCGTGCTGAGCTGGGCGGCCAGGCGCCAGTGGCACGGCATGGCCCTTCCGGGAAAGCCATCCGCGTTCATCAGGGAGCTGCCGACGGATGCCGTCACTGCGGTGGAGCCGGTGCTGCCCGACCGGAAACCCGCCGCGACGCAATTATCACTGCTGTAACAGGCTCTTCGTTCAGGCGAAATGGGAGACCGGTACGGGGTTCGAGATCCGCAGACCCTGGCCCTCCGCCTGCCGGGCCGCAAGGGTGCGCTCCTCCGCAACAATCTGCAGGAGTTCCCGGTCGGTGACCACGCCCAGGTCGCTCATCGCCTGCATGTAGCCGTCGATGTAGCCCTGGCCTTTTGCGTAGTCCACGTTCAGCGTGCCCCTGTGGCGGCTGTCAAACAACCTGGAGAGATGGGACCGGAGCTGACGGACGGAATCCATTTTTGTCATGGGGTGCCTCCTGTACTTCCTGTTGTAATGAAAGCACCGTCGGCGACGCAAATTTTCGGCGAATCAGGGGTGGATGACGCCCGGGAAGCGCTCCTCACTCATTGAAGGTATTCGTCAGTCGTCTGAATCCGCCGGTCCTTCGATCCACATGCCCGGGCAGCAGTAAGGTTCCCCGTCGCTCTTCCACCACCAGCCTGCGTGACTGCCCGACCAGATGTTCTGGTTCTTCGCCTTCGTCAGCCGGTTGTCCGAGGGAATGCGCAACCAGTTGCACCGGCAGTCCAGCAGCTCCGCCGGGTCACCGTTGTCGTCAAACCGCACGTCCGCGCAGCGGATGTCGCCCATGAACGAAAGGGAAATACCCTCCTTCGTCTGCTCGAACCGGCAGGGGCGCATCCGCACCGTGGAGATGGCACGGCAGCGGAACGGCTCGTGGAGCCAGCGGTTCTTCCGCTGTTCCGCGGCCGACAGGGACGACATCGGCTCGTTGACCGCAACCGGAACATCCGGGGGACGCACCGCCTCCGCCGGGGCGCGGGGTGGCGGATTTCTTTTTTCAATTGGCCGATCCGGGGCGGGCGCGGGTGCCTTCACACTGCCGGCAAAGGGCGCACCGGATGGATCGTCCGGCACCGGCGGCGCACAGGACAGGGCGAACAGGACAACCGGAAACAGCACAGCGAAGGTGAGGCGCATGCGTTGATTTTACGGCCGGAACGACCGCATGAAAACAGGCGATTGGGGTCGAACCTCTATCCGAGTTCGAATTCCTTGCAGAAGAGGATGCTGCCGGGCGGCGGCGATGCGTCGTACCGCGCGGCGCGATGGACGAGCACCGGATACCCGTGGAGGCAGGTTTCGTCGGCCGGACAGAAATAGCGGCAGTCCTCGCAGGTGAAGCAGAAACCGAATGCCCTGCGCTGCTGTTCAAACACCCGGTTCCAGGGCACTTCCATGAGACTGTCAGGTGCTGATGATCTGGTTGCGCCCCAGATCCTTGGCCTTGTACAGGCGCCGGTCCGCGGCGCGATAAAGGTTTTCAAAGTCCTGCCCGTCCGCCGGATGACAGGCGATGCCTGCCGAAAACGTCACGTGGAACTCGTTACCCCGGTCCCCTTTGAAGGTCAGCTCGCGGAAGCAGCTCAGCACGCGGCCCATGATCATCTTCGCCGTCGACGCCTCCTCGCCGTAAAACGCCACGGCAAACTCCTCGCCGCCCCAGCGACAGCGGATGTCCACCTCCCGGAACCGGGTGGCCAGCAGGCGCCCCATGGCCGTCAGCACCCGATCCCCCGCCAGGTGGCCGAAGGTGTCATTGATGAACTTGAAGTGATCGAGGTCAAGAATGCACAGGGACAGGGGTCTGGCATACCGCCGGCTGTCCGCCATCCGGAGCTGGAACTGGTCGAGGAACGCTCGCCGGTTGAACAGGGAGGTGAGCAGATCCCGGTCCGCCCGCTCGTTGAACAGGCGGATCCGCTCCAGCCGCAGGCCGATGCGCGCGGTCAGTTCTTCCTTGATGCACGGCTTCTGAATGTAGTCGTCGCCGCCGGATGCGAAGCATGCGATGCGCGCCTCCGGGGTTGAGGCCGCCGTCAGAAACAGGATAGGCAGGTGCTGCCACCGCGGTACCTGGCGGACCATCCGGCAGACATCCCAGCCACTGATGTCGGGCATCTGCACGTCGAGCAGCATGAGGTCCGGCCGCAGGGAGTCGAGCCGTTCGAGCACCTCGTCCGGGCGTTCGATGCCGGTGACCTCCATTCCTTCCGCGGTCAGCATCGCGGTCATGTGGGCGCGGAAGAGGTTGTCGTCGTCCACGATGAGAACCCGCGGAGCCCGGCGCTGCCTCGCCAGGTAGAAGGATCGGGCCATCTCGCCGTACTCCGTCGCATCCACGGGTCGCCGCAGGAACTTGGTCGCACCCGCGGAGGCAGCGGCAACCCGGTTCTTCACCGAGCTGTCCTGCGACATGAACGCCACCCCCAGATCCCCTTGCCCTTCCAGTCCCCGCAGCTCGGCGGCCAGCTCGAAGGGCGCATCCCCGTCGGTGCCGTCGAGGCTGATGACCACGCCGTGGAGGGCCGTGCCGGAGGCCTTGAGCAGGGCTTCGTCCCTGGACGACGCAACGATGGTGCGCACAAAACTCACCCGCGCCAGCTCTCTGGTTTCCTCGGGGGCCATCGGCGAGAAATTCACAAACAGGATGTACGCCAGGCTGGTGCCGTCGAGGGGATCCGACGGCGTCAGGGTGGTCGTTTCGCTGACGGACTCGGCGGAGGTGATCAGGGCCAGGAGCCGGGCCCATTCCGGCGCGTCAAACCTCACGGGGCTGTGCAGGGTTTTGGCCAGCGCGTTGATCTGCCTTGCGTATTCGGCGGTCCGCGGAAATCCCACGGTGCCGGCCGTGCCGTAAATCGTGTGGGATCGGCGCTCCACGTCCCGCGCCCGGTCGTCGCAGTCTTCCTCCATGCCGGCGTTCCGGGCGGACTCCACCGCGGCGCGGATGGCGGCCAGTTCGACCGGCAGATTCCGTCCGTAGGCCCGACGGATTTCACCAATCGAGGGCGGCACGGACGATCCGGACCGGGCGGCCGGTTCGGGCAGCGCTGACGAGACACACCGGGCCGGCAACACGGCGGGCGGGCCGGCGCCGAGCACTTCGAGGGCCACGTCCACCAGGGCGGAGGGCGGCATGGGACCCCGGCACAGCCTGGCAATTTTGCGTTCCGCACAAAAGACATCGGGCGCGCTGATGGCAAAGGACGGCTCCACCACCAGAATGGATTTGCGGGATTCGGAGGCAAACTGCAGCAGCAGGGAGCTGCCGTCGCCGTCTTCCAGCAGGTTGTCCACGACGACGAGGTCGAAGGCGCAGCTCCGCAGGGATGCGGCCGCGGCCGCGGCGGTTTCCGCCTCCACCACCTCGAACCCGTGTTCCTGCAGGCGGGTGGCCACGACGCGGCGATAGGGGGCAGTGCCATCCACCAGTAGAATCGTTCCGGTCATCTCGCCTCCCGTTTCCGCACTTCCCCGCGCGGCGGCCCTGTTTACTGAAAGAGGCAGTATAGCGCCGGAACCGCATTGCGGCCATGGGGAAAACAGCATCGACGGGTGTTGATCAGCGCGTCAGCAGGGCCACCGCTTCCACGTGTCCGGTCTGGGGAAACATGTCAAAGCCGGAAAGCCGCGCCATCCGCCATCCACCGTCGTGCAGGATATCCGCATCCCGTTTCAGCGTGGCCGGATTGCACGAGATATAGATGATGGCTTCGATCGATGTATTCTGCAGAAACCGGCAGAGCTCCGGGGCCCCGGTGCGGGGCGGATCGAGAACCACCAGATCGGTCTCACCGGTGAATCGCACCCCGGCGTCGACGGCATCCGCCCCGTGCACTGTCACGTGGTGCAGTCCCCGGTCGCGGAGGTTTTCCAGGGCCATCCGGCAGGCATCCTTGTCTGCCTCCACCGCGTCCATCCGCTCACAGAGAGAAGCCAGGGCCACGGTGAAGTTGCCCGCCCCGGAAAAGTACTCCACGCAGTGGCGGCGATGGGCCAGTGATCGGACAATTTCGTTCACGGTGGCGGCGATCCGGCGGTTCACCGCAGCGTTCGCCTGGCCGAAGGTGCCCACGGGCATGCGGATGGATTGTCCGTCCCCTCCTTCCGCGTCGATGCCGTCAGCGCCGGCCACGGTGGTGGTCACCCCGTCCACCTCCACCACGGCACCGGAGAGCAGGGAGGGCACCAGCGCTTCCGCGGCCCGGTAGAACGCCGTGGGCAGGGCCCTCTGGGCGGACACGCGCACCGCGATGCCCGACGTGCCGTGGACGATGGCGATCTCCGCCGGCTCCTTCAGGTGCGGGAGCAACCGGTCCCGCAGGGGCAGGAGGACCGCAGAGAGGGCGGGTTCCAGCACCGGACACTGACGGACGTCGACAACGCGGTTCGTGTGACGCTCGTGAAAGCCGCACACGGCACCTCCTTTGACCGGCAGGCTGTGCAGCCGTGCGAGCCGCCGGTAGCCGAGGGCCGGTCCGTCCTGCACGAAGGGCACTTCCGCCATGCCGAACTGTCGCATGAGCTGGCGCTGCTTTTCCGTTCCCTGGATTGCCTCGTCCACGTGCAGCAGCGCGCAGCCGCCGCACCCCGGAAACAGGGGACAGGGCGGTGGCCGGCGGCCGGGACCCGGATCGATGATGCGCGCGATCCGGGCGAAGAGATGCCGACCGGCGTCGCGGGTGATGCGCACTTCCAGCGTATCTCCGGGTACACCCAGGGCCACGAAGCACATCCGCCCGTCCAGGATGCCCACGCCGTCACCGCCGGGAGCCAGGGATTCCACGGTCAGCCGGGCCGCTGGGCCATGAGATTTTCGCATCATTGGATTCCTGACCGTTGCATTGAACTTTTTGACGGAAAACGGAATAACCGTTATGTTGCGTCGGTGCCGTACCGGCGCGGTCAGGTTGTACATGGAATGGTGAAAAAATCAAAACCGGAAGCAGACGTCCTTGAACCGGAGGAATCCGGAGTCAACCGGCCCCTGCAGAAATACCGGGATACGGTCAGCTTTGATCCGCTGGATGCATTCCTCAGTGAAATCAAGCAGTACCCCCTGCTGGATCCCGATGAGGAAAAACAACTGGCCGAGCAGTTCCGCACCAGCGGCGACCCCACCGCGGCGGCCACCCTGGTCACTTCCAACCTGCGGCTCGTCGTGAAAATCGCCTTCGAATACCGCCGGGCCTACCGGAACATCATGGACCTGATCCAGGAGGGCAACGTGGGCCTCATGCACGCGGTGAAGAAATTCGATCCCGCGCAGGGTGTCAAGCTCTCCTCCTATGCAGCCTGGTGGATTCGCGCCTACATCCTGCGGTTTGTGCTGAGCAACTGGCGGCTGGTCAAGATCGGCACCACCCAGGCCCAGCGGAAGCTCTTCTTCAACCTGAACAAGGAACGTCAGCGGCTGCTGGCGCTGGGCATCGAGCCGACCACCGAGGTGCTGGCCGGCAACCTTCACGTGAAAACAAAGGAAATCACGGAGATGGAGCGCCGGATGGCCCAGGATGATCTGTCCCTGGACATGGAGGTGGGCGACACCACGGGCCGCACCGTGACCCGGGGCGAGCTGCTGCCCGCCGCAGGCGACACGCCGGATGACTCGCTGCAGAACGCCATGTTCACCGACGACCTGCGCTTCCATCTGGAAAAATTCGGTGCCACCCTGACAGGCAAGGAAGCGGTCGTCTTCCACCAGCGACTGATCAGCGACAATCCCCGCACGCTGCAGGAAATCGGCGATGAGTTCGCCGTCAGCCGCGAGCGCATCCGGCAGATCGAAAAACGCGTCCTCGCGGATCTCCGTTCGTTCCTCACAAAGGAGATGGACGGGCACTTCGACGACGGGATGGACGCGTGACCGGCACCCTCTTCGTGGTGGCCACCCCCATCGGAAACCTGGACGACATCACGATGCGCGCCATCGAGACCCTGAAGCGGGCAGCCCTCATCGCCGCCGAGGACACCCGGGTCACCCGTCGCCTGCTCGATCGGTTTTCCATCAACACGCCCTGCATCAGCCTGCGGGAACAGAACGCGGACCGGGTCGTTCCCGTTATTCTCGAACACCTGCACGCCGGACGGGATGTGGCCGTCGTGTCCGATGCGGGCACTCCTGCCATCTCCGATCCGGGGGTCCAGATTGTGGACGCCGCCCACGACGCGCAAATCGCCGTCTGCCCCATTCCCGGCCCGTCGGCCCTGTGCAGTGCGGTGTCCGTGGCGGCCCTGAAGGGCGACGGCATCCGGTTTTTCGGATTTCTGCCCCGTTCGGGAAAGGAGCGGGAGCGACGACTCTCCGGCATCGCGCAAGACCCGGCCTGCTGCGTCATCTACGAATCGCCCCATCGCCTGCGGGACACCCTCTCCGATCTGCTCGCTGCGTGTGGCAGCCGCCGTGCGGTGGTGGCCCGGGAGCTGACCAAGGTGCATGAGGAAGTGCGCCGGGGCGACCTGCGCGATCTGCTGGCCCATTTCGCAGTGGAACCGAAGGGTGAGATCACCATCCTCATCGAGGGAAAAGAGACTGCGTCGGCCGAATGCCTCAGCGACGAGGCGCTGGGGTTGCTGATTGCCGATCGGTTGGCGAACGGCGCCAGTGCAAAGGATATCGCCGCGTCCCTTTCTGGCGCCCTTGGTCTGTCTAAAAAGAAAATTTACGATCTGACCGTCTCGCTCATCGCCAGGCAACGCTGACCCGCACAACCCGGTGCTGGACGGAAGGGGTTGGATTCCCGTCGTCGCGGATTCTCAATTTACCGTTTCCAATTGCGGATTCCCGCCTCTACCTTGCGTAATACTTCTGCCCTTTTCTTCAATTAGTAGTACAACGATATGCAAGACGACAGAACTCAGACGAGCAGACAGAACCGGTGATGATCTCTGCGGAGCGACGGGCTCTTGTCCGACCCTGCTGACACAAACGGGAATGATGTCCCACTCAACCCACTGACCGCGCAAAGACGTGGCAGAACAAAGGATATGAAAATGACAGAACGGATGTTGCTTCCATTTGCCCTCATCTGTGGTGTTTTCCTGCTGATCGCTGCCTGCAGCGGAAGCGATGGGGAAAATGAATCCGATGATACCGACACGGACATCGACACGGATACCGACACCG
>JAKQNG010000241.1 GCA_029565915.1 Deltaproteobacteria bacterium | reverse complement strand
CATGAAAACAAACCGCCTTTTTGTAATGTGTGTGCTGGTTCTCGGACTGAGCGTGCTGTCCTGCGCGCAGGAGGGTGATGGGGACGATTCATATACTCCGTCCACGGATGGCGATGCGGACAGTGACGGGGATACGGACGCCGACAGCGACGTCGACGGGGACAGCGATGGAGACACCGATTCGGATTCCGACAGCGACGGGGACGCGGACGGGGACTGGACGGATATCGATGCGGACAGCGACACCGATGCGGACAGCGACATCGATGCGGACAGTGACATCGATGCGGACAGCGACAGCGACAGTGATACCGACACGGAACAGGATGCGGTGCCCGTTGCCGGTCAGCTCACGGCCGGCGAATGGCGCGATCTGGACCACTGGAGCTTCTGGCACGACCTGATGAATACCAGCCTGGGCGACCAGCAGGACTACTGGGGATTCAACACCCTGGGCCGGGTGCCGGTCATCGTGACCGATGCGGGCGGTGTGCCGGTGGTGGACGCCGTCGTGGTGCTGAAGAAGGGGCAGACGGTTCTGTGGGAGGCCCGCACGGACAACACGGGCGCCGCGGAGCTGTTCACGTCCCTGTATCAGGACAGCACGGGGCCCTGGGACATTGAAGTCACCGCCGGTGCGCAGACCGCCCCGGGATACGTGGGCGAGTTCGGCGTGGATGGTCCGGTGCTCATCGAAATGCCCACCGCGTCCGTGAGCCGGACCCTGGATCTCGCGTTCATGATTGATACCACCGGTTCCATGGGCGACGAGCTGACCTACCTGAAGTCGGAGCTGACCGACGTCATCGCCCGGGTCGCGGACGAAAACGGACAGGAGCTGCAGATTCGCCTGAGCGTGAACTTCTACCGGGACCTGGACGACCAGTACGTGGTGCGGACCAGTGATTTCACCCTGGACACGGCAGAGGCCATCGCGTTTCTCGGCGAGCAGTCGTCCGGCGGTGGCGGCGACTATCCCGAGGCGGTGGATCTCGCCCTGGATGCGGCCGTGAACGATCTGTCCTGGAGCAGCAGTGCCCGGTCGCGGCTGCTGTTCCTCGTGCTGGATGCACCGCCCCACCATGAGGCGCAGGCGATGTCCACCATTCAGGACGCGGTGGCAACGGCAGCCGAAAAAGGCATCCGCATGGTTCCCGTGGCTTCGAGCGGCGTGGACACCGATACCGAGTTCCTGCTGCGGTTCCTGGCCATCGCCACCGGCGGCACCTACACCTTCCTCACGGACCACTCCGGCATCGGCGGTGACCACCTCGAACCCACCATCGGCCAGTACCGGGTCGAATACCTGAACGACCTCCTCGTCCGCCTCATCAACGAATCCCTCGAATAGCCGGTTATCCCCCAAAATCGCGTCCCTGAACCCGCGATGAGCGAAGGTAACCGGATCGGTGATGATAGAAATCGACGGGACGCTAGCGGAATGAACGGGCGAAGAGATCCTCGATGGCCTGTCGGCCTTCGCTGGTGAGATTCCGTGTGCCGGTGCCGCAGAACGCCGCGGTGGAAATGATCGGCTGGTCCTCCTGCCAGTCATGGCTTTTCCATGTGAACCACTGATTGGCGGTCTGATCGAACACGCTCACCTGTCGATTGAAGAATTTGGCCAGTTCGACGCCCCATCCGGTTCCGCCCACGACGGTTTTGTCGGGTTGAATCCAGCCGATGGCAAACACCTGCTGCGAATTGTTGACCATGTGAAAAATGAGCTGGAATACTCTGCGCAGGATGTCCGTCCGGGCGTATCGCCTGCCCATCCGGGCCGAAACGATTTCCATGGAAATATCCCCCCGGGCCAGTTCCGCGTCGCTGAGGATGGTCAGATTCTTCGTGCGGGCAATGCGGTGTCCATCGAATGACAGTGTCGTTTCGGGCACACCCAGGGATTCGGCGCATGCGCCGAAGGTTTCTTCTGCCCCTTTCAGGCCTCCGCTGAACAGGCGGGTTTCACTGGTTTTCATTGTTCGGGTCTCTCTTTCCTGCCCCATGGGTGGATGGGAATCGGTCTGTTGACCGATCCGGTTTTTCAGGAGGCCCGGTCTCTTATCATCTATCGGATGGAGTGCAATGCGAATTTTTCAGTTCCGATGTCAACGCTCCCGCTCGACAATCAATGCCGTGGAAACGCCGCCGGCGCCGCAGATGGCCGTGGGAGGGTTTTTCGGTTGGCGGGTACTACGGCATGGTACAGGGAAGGAGTTCGGCAGCGGCCTGACAGGCGTCGGGGCGCACATCACCCGCGCAGCTGCTTTTCCAGTCCTCCACACCGTCCCCGTCCAGGTCAAAGCGGCACGTGCCGTCATCGGTCACTTCCACCGGACAGCACCCCGGGTCCGGATTGTGGGCCGGGTTTGCTTCGGTGGCATCCGTGGGGGACACAAAGTGGCAGTCGTACCGGCCGTTCCGGTTGTTGTCCCTGCCGTCGTTGCACGCCTGCGCCCCCTGTTCCATGCAGTTGGGATCATCTATCTCCACCGGCAGCAGGCACTGCAGAAACGTTCCGCGCGCCCGGGCCCCTTCCGCTATGGCGCTCCGCGTAAACGTCACCTCGTAGCGGCAATCCGTTGGGCATCGAACATAGTCGTTGAGCCCGTCAGCGTTGCAGTTTCCGCAGGCCGCGCAACCTTCGTCTTCCATATCGACCTTGCCGTCCTGGTCGTTGTCCTGTCCGTCGCAGCAGGCATCTAAATAATCCTCGCCGCCGTTTTCGCAGTAGAACCAGCCGAAGCCGTTGTCCATCAGGGCCCGCCGGTCCACCTCGCTCATGTCAGCGCATTCAAAAGGCACCGGAATCTTCGGCAGAACGCATGCGGTCACCGGGTGGTCTGCATCTCCCACCTGCTGCTGGCCGGCCCACGCAAACCCTTCGGGGCAACCATCCCCGCTGAATTGAAGCACGGCGTTGCACGACGACGTGGAGGTGGATGCATCCCACATGAGGCGGCGGTTGAAGCAGAAGTGGGCCAGGGACGCGGCGACCTGCCTTCCCAGCTGCGCGCCATAGTCGGTCCAGTCCGGGTTGCAGATGGACCACTGGAATCCCAGGGTTCCGAAGTTGCTCACCAGCGTGGTGGTCCGACGGGCGGGCGTGGCGCGGATGCCGGGCGTCTCCCCATTGGCGGCCAGCTCGCACGCCGGCGCATAGTCCGGCCAGCTGTCCGTTCCGTCTGTTTCGACGGTTTCCTGCAGCTGCATGTCGGGATGGTCCAGACAATCGGCCAGCTCAGTTCCTCTTCCCTGGCACTCCGGCACCGGCGGAACCCCGGTGATGGCCGCGAACATGACCGTACCCATGGCACGGCCCATGCCACTCACCGTTGCCTTGACATCAAACAGCGCCTGTCGCAGGTCCTCCGGCGACATCAGCAGGTCCGGGTGATTGCCCGCAATCCAGTTCATCGCCGGGAGGCCATACGCGCGGTATTCGTCGGTGGCCAGGAATCCGGCCACGTCGGCCAGGGAGAGGTCATCCCGGTTGGAGACCACGAGCACCACCAGGAGGGAGTCTTCTGCCATGAAGGAGGTGTCCTCGGCCAGAGCGGCGGCAGCGGCCTTGATGCCCTGAGGCAGGTCGCATCCCGGAGGCGCGGCATCGGCCAGGCAGGCGGCCAGCATCGGGATACTCGTCTCGTCAGGGGAATAGCTCCCGTATGTTCCTGCGCTCACGTAGCTTTGCTCTTGCTGCGCCGGCGAAGGTGGGCAGGGGACACCGGTGCCATCCCCCGTCGGGTCCACACAGAGACCCGTTCCGGATGTGTCCATTCCCTCGCAGACCCACCCGGGTGGACACTGGTCGCCGCTTGCGTCGCAGGGAATCACCTGCAAGGGAATGTCCAGGGTGGCGTCGGCGTCGATGTAGTCATTGATGAACGTCGGCGGCTCTGCACTGTCTCCCGTGCATTCCGGTGGCAGGGACGGCTGCGCCGGGCTGCCATCTGCCGCCAGTCCGGAATCCGCGCCAATCACCGCGATGTTCACGCTGTCAGCGGGCAGGGTGCCCGACGCGGGCAGGGGAAAGAGCATGGCGTTGATGAATCCGAAGATGGCGCCCGGCAGCAGCATCCGGGCCCTCTCCATGGAGGTGGAGCGGTCCACGACCACCAGGAGGTCCACTCTTGTCCGGCCACTGCAGGCGACGGGCCAGGAGTTCTGAACGGTCGTGGACACCGGGCAGTTGCCCGCCGTGTCCAGGTCCCGGCAGGCGCTGACGGCAGCCAGCGCAATGAGGAGAATGGTGCAAAGGTTTTTTGTCATCCGGTTTCCTGACCTTTCTACGATTGCTCTTTGCATGAATGGTGCCGGAGCCCGGGGGGTGAATTCAGAGGACTTTTTCCTTCGGGAGAGTCAACCGGATTGACGGAAGTGACAACCGGGTTGGCAGATTCGGAGACGTCGACGATGTCAGCCTTCCCTCTCGACAATCAGGGCCGTGGAAACGCCGCCGGCGCCGCAGATGGCCGCGAGGCCGAACCGGCCGTTGCGGGCGCGCAGGGCGTGGAGGAGGGTGACGACGATGCGGGCGCCGGAGATTCCCGTGGGATGGCCGAGGGCGATGGCGCCGCCGTGGACGTTCACCCGTTCCCGGTTCCAGGAAAGGGCGCGTTCGTTGGCGAGCATCTGCACGGCAAAGGCTTCGTTCACTTCAATGAGGTCCATGTCGGCGAGGGTCATGCCCGCCCTGTGGAGCACCGCCGGGATGGAGCGGGAAGGGCCGTCGCCCATGAAGGCGCCGTCCACCGCGATGGAGACCCCGGCGACCAGCCGCGCGAGGGGCGCGCAGCCGCGACGGATGGCTTCGCTCCTCGTCATCACCACCAGCGCACAGGCGCCGTCGGACATGGCGGAGCTGTTGCCCGCCGTGACGGAGCCGTCCGGCGCAAAGGCCGGGGGCAGGGCGGCGAGTCGCTCAATGGTGGTGTCCGGCCGGGGTGTTTCGTCCGCAGTCAGGGCCACGGGGCCGTGGCCGAACGCCGCGGGCAGGGACAGGGGCACCAGCTCCGCGTCAAAGCCACCGGACGTCGCGGCGGCAGTTGCCCGGCGGTGACTTTCCAGCGCGCAGGCGTCCTGGTCGGCCCGGGAAATGCCCCGTTCCCTTGCGAGACGCTCCGCACAATCGCCCATGGTGGTCTGCGCAATGGGGTCCGTGGCGTCCTTCCAGCCGTCCTCGATGGCCAGGTCGCCCATTTTTTTCGGCTTGAAGCGCAGGCCCCGCACCAGGTGGGGGATGGTGGACATGGAGTCCATGCCGCCGCACAGGCAGACGTCGGCGTTTCCCGCGCGGAGGGTGTCCGCGGCCAACAGCAGGGTTTTCATGCCCGACGGGCAGGCCATGTTGATGGTGGCGGCGGGTACATCGGCCGGGATGCCCGCGAGGAGGGCGGCGGACCGGGCCGGGTTGGGGCCGTTTCCCGCCTGTCGGCACATGCCGGAGAGCACTTCGCTGACAGCGGAAGGGTCGAGGCCGGCGCGTTTCAGTGCGGCATCCATGGCTGCGGCGCCGAGTTCAAAGGCATTTACCTCGCGCAGGGTGCCGCCGAACCGGCCGATGGGGGTCCGGACCGCGCTGACAATGACAATGTCTTTTTCGTTCATGATGATTGCCTACATTAACTGGCCGCCATCCACGTGCAACACCTGGCCCGTGATGTGCGCGGCGCGGTCGCTGGCAAGGAACAACACGGCGTCCGCCACATTTTCGGGTGTGCCCGGACGTCCGAGGGCCGTTTCGGAGACGGCCTTCTGCACCACGTCGTCGGGCAGGTCCGCGGTCATGTCCGTGCGGATGAAACCCGGGGCCACCACGTTGGCGGTGATGTTCTTCGAACCGGTTTCCCGTGCCACCGATTTAATGAACGCGATGACGCCGCCCTTGGACGCGGCGTAGGCCGACTGCCCGCCTTTTCCGCGGATGCCGTTGATGGAGGAGATGGCGATGATGCGTCCCCCGGACTGGCTCCGCAGGTGGGGGACAGCGGCCCGGACAACGGCAAACACGCCTTTCAGGTTGGTGTCGATGACCGCGTCGAAGTCGTCTTCGGCGAGTTTCCAGCACACCCTGTCCCTAGCGATGCCGGCGCTGGCAACGACGATGTGCAGGCCGCCGAAGGCGTCAATGGCACGGGCGACCGCGTGTTCCGCCGACGGCAGGTGGGCCGCATCCGACTGCAGGGCAATGGTTCCCGCACATTCCTTCTCCAGCGCGCGCGCGGCGGCTTCATTGCTCCGGAAGGTGAAGAGGACCCGGGCGCCCCGGGCGTGGAATGCCCGCACGATGGCGGCGCCGATGCCCCGGCCGCCACCGGTGACCAGTGCCGTTCGTCCCTGCAGTGAAAGGAAATCGTCCATGGCCGGCATGTAACACGCGCCCCTGTTTTCCACAAAGGGCGATTGTGGTGGGCCCGCTGCGGCCAATCGCCCGGTCTTGCCAGGGCTGATTAAGCCCTAACAGATTGATATTATTAGATTATTTGGAATTCTGGCCGCTGCCGGGCAATTTTCCACACGTGTGGATTATTTCACATTCCCGGAATAATTATTCCCTGTATGAAATGTGACGCAACGCTGTCATCTCGCCGTCAAGCATTACACCACGATGCGCCCGTCGTAAAGAATTGTCCAGTGTGCCATTTCGCGTACCATCGCGGAGAGCATCAAACCGCGGAAGGCGGCTCTTCGAAGGAGTCGGACGATGACACCGAAAAAATTCTATGACTGGCAGACGGCCGGAGGCACCGATGACGTCATGCGCATGGTGGATTGCCTGGAGAGGGCGGACATCCGATGGTGCGCGATTGGCGGCATCGCGGTGAACCACTGGGCATCCGAGCCGATGGTGACGCGATGTGGATCTGGTGGTGCCCGCAGACGTGCACGGGATTCTGATGCGTGTAGCGTCTCTCGAAGATACCCTGCGCGGCAAGATGGAAGGGTGCAAGGACGAGGGACAACGGCAGAGCAAGCGGATGAAAGACCTGAGCGACATTGCCCGGCTGGTGGAGAGCCATCCCCATCTGTTTGAACGGCTGATCCCCGCCCTGAAGGACATCATCCGCAGACAGGATTGAGGAAACTCGCGGAGCATGATGAAGCGGACGCCGGCGTTCATTCCTTCCGGTACTTGATGTCCCGCCAGGGAACGACCGCCATGGATGCGCTGGCCCGGGCTTCCTCGCCGCCGTATATCACGCGGGTCTGCACCCTGGAAAACCGGGGATCCGGCAGGATCAGCGACGCCACTTTTTCGAGCGGAGCAAAGAATTGACCGGTGATCGTCTGTCCGGACTTCAGCTCCGTCAGGATCAGTTGATCGCCGTCCTCCTCCACCAGATCCACTTCCAGCCCTCTGCTGTCCCGGAAATGGAACAACCGGGGCTGCATCCCCGCCTGCATCCTTTGCTTGACGACCTCGGAGACCGCCCAGCTTTCGAAGATGGCGCCGCGCAACGGATGGTGGCGCAGTTGCTCCGGCGTCTGGATGCCGAGGAGACAGCACACAAGGCCACTGTCCAGGAAGTGGATCTTCGGGGATTTGACGATCTGCTTGCGGATACCGGTGTGCCAGGCCGGCAACCGCCAGATGAGAAAGCTGGTTTCGAGCACACTGAGCCAGGCGCGGGCCGTGTTGTGACTGATGCCGCAATCCGCGCCGAGGGTGGACAGATTGAGGATCTGTCCGGTGCGTCCTGCGCAGAGCCGGACAAACGAAACGAATGCGGACAGGTCGCCGACATTGAGGAGCTGGCGTACGTCCCTTTGCACATAGGTGGTCAGGTAATCCTCCAGCCAGATCTGCGGCGGAATCTGCTGATCGAGAATCCGCGGATAGCCGCCGGTCCACATCGCTTCGAGCAGCGCGTCGGGCGCGGAAGGGAAGCGCCTGATCTCATCAAAGCTGAGGGGCAGCAGGTGGAGGATGCCGGTGCGACCGGCCATGGACTGGGCGATGGACGCGGACAGGGCGAAGTGCTGCGATCCGGTCAGGATGAATCGCCCCGGCACGGGGTTCTCGTCCACATCGGTCTGCAGGTAGCTGAGCAGCTGAGGTGCCTGCTGGATCTCATCGAGGATGGCCCCCTGTCGGTATTCCTCCAGGAAACCGTGGGGATCCTCACGGGCATAGTCGCGCGTGGCGATGGTCTCAAGGGAGATGTATCGCTTGTCTGGAAACACTTTTTTGCACAGAGTGGTTTTCCCGGACTGCCGGGGTCCGGTGACCGTGACGACGGGGTAGTACGACGCGTACTCCAGCAGCTTGGATTCAATGTTTCTGTCAATCATAATAAATAGTTAGCGTGTGCTGGAATAAATTGTCAATAGAATTTACAATTTATTCGACCCGTCGGGAACTCTGTCTGTGAAAGGAGTGGCCGGTGGCCGGACAGAACACCACCTGCGCAAGCGTGTGGACGCGCAGCCGCTCGATTTTCCCTTCTGCTGTGGCTGCTGGAGTGGGAAAAAATTTCAATCCGATCCGCTCGCGCACGGCTATACTGGATCGGTGCTCTTCGATGCGCAGTACACGGGAGGCGGACAATGTCCCGAGCAATCTGGTTTCTGCTCTCCATCGGAATTCTGACGGCGGGGTGTTATGCGTCCGGGGCGGGAGACGAAGACGGCGCGATTGCAGATGGGGACAGCGACTCCGACAGCGATTCCGACAGCGATACCGACAGCGACTCCGACTCCGATTCCGATTCAGACTCAGACAGCGATTCCGACGCCGACGGTGATCTGGATATCGACATCGACTCGGATTTCGACTCCGACCCTCCGGGCCAGTGCGGGTACGGAGGTGCCCTCTATTCTGTGGACGAGAGTTTTCCCGCCCTGGACGGCTGCAACACCTGCACCTGCGTGGCCTCGGCCCGGGGCGGGCGGCAGGTGGTGTGCACCGACATGGCCTGCGGAGATCACTGCGCGGGCATCGATGAAAATACCTGCTCGCAGATGAACTCCTGCCTCCCGGTGTACGGAGCGCCCATCGTCCAGAATGCCGGATGCGTGATGCCGCCGCAGTTTACCCACTGCATGGACGCCGCCATGGGCTGCGACCCGGTCGTTCAGGTGGTCCCCGACGCAAACGGGACCTGCTGGTTCTTCGGCAGCTCCTGCACCCCGCCGGACTGGCCCCAGTACCAGTACCTGTTCACCGAACCCGGCGCCCCTCCCGTGCCGCCCTGCCAGGAGTACCTGAACGCCCTGTGGGATCTGGTGCCGTGCCTCGGTCCTATCGAGTGACCGGACAGTGGAGCCCTGCTCCCGCATCCCGTCCGCCTTCCGTCCAGGAGCCCGTTCGCAATTTCGATTTCGCTGCATAAGATCGTGAAAAATTCTGCCGTTTCCCGGCAAAGCGGGTACGATATCCTTCAAGATGACAGAAACAAGGCGAATGGATGGAAGAAACGATGACTTTCAGACAGCAGGAAAAGGGGCTTCATCCGTCCGATGTCCAATTCATGAAAAGTCCGAGTCTGGCGTTTTACCTGTGGTTCGTGTTTTCAGTCAGTGGGTGTCATGCACCTGCAACGGGTGGTACGGCTGATACGGCTGATACGGATGGAACCGAATACTCGAATGGGGATTCGGAGAGCGGCTCTACCGACGACGTTCTGGTGTCGTTGATCGGGCGAACGTTTGTCGCACGGGAAATCATTCGAGACGGAACGGCGGAGCCACTCCTCACCGGAACGCTGTTTGAGGTTCGATTTGGAGAGGATGGTGTGTTCTATGCATTTGGTGGATGCAACAGCATTCAGTATCCCATCGCAATGAATGGGAATACCCTCGTTGTGGAAACCATCGATATGTATATGGTCAGCTGTGGTGAATATCTGGACGCGCAGGTGGAGATGTTGATCGCGTTCCTGGAATCCGATCCCGTTGTCACAACAGACGGCGACACTCTGGTGCTGGCCGGCTTTTTTGAAGCCAATGATGTCCAGATTGAATTCATTGATGCGGCGACGGTATCGCCCAATTGGCTACTGGAGGGAACCCGTTGGGAGGTCGTTCAATGCCTGGTTTACGACATTATTACCAGCGACGGATGGACGACGACAGCAACAGTGGCGTTTCAGGAGAATGGCGTGATGTCTTTCGACACGGGGTGCAACAGCGGCACCGGCATATTCCAGGTGGATGGAGATCAGGTACTGTTCTCAGATCTGACTTACACCGAGGATGCATGCCTCACACTGCAGGACGACGTTCGGGAAGAAGTGATGCTTCAAATTCTGACCTGTGACGGACTCGTGGATTGGGAAGTGACCTGGTCTGAGGGCGAAAGATTGAGCCTCAGAGCGATGGAGGACGCATTCTGGGTTGCGCCGATATCTGACTGAACACTGGGCCTCTTCAGTTTCAATCTTCCCACCTGATCCACGCATGGATAAAATGGACGGCTTATCACACGCCCCTGTTTTCCCCAAAGGGCGATTGTGCTACACCTCGCCCCGATGAAGCGCATCTGTTCCATTGTTCTGGCATTGTGTCTGCTGTCCATTCCGGGTGTCCCGGTTGCGGAGGACACCCCTGATCTGTCGGCGCAGATCGATGCGCTGACCCGGCGTCGGCAGGAGCTGGCGCGCCGGCTGGCGGAGCTGGAACGCCGTCGGGATGCCCTGAAACAGGAACGGGATCGGCTGCTGCTGCAATGGAAGGGACGTCCCCTGTCCGGCGCGTGGCCCACCGGAAACGAAGAGGGCGAACCATGAGGTGCGTCGGAGCACTGGCTGTCATTGCGGTGTTCTGTTGCGCATGCGGCAGTGCCTCCGGTCAGCCGGCCCGGACCGGCCAGGTCGACGGTGCCGGGGACGCCGCCGATCGGTCGCAGCTGGCGCAGTTGCAGTCGGTCCTGTCCGCAGAAGAAGGGCGGGCAGCAGAGCTGGCGCTGGAAATCGAAGCCCTGGAGGACGAAGTCGCCGATCTGCGGTCCCGCATGGCCCGCAAAATCCTCCGGGCCCATCTCGAACAGGTGGTGACGCAGGAAATGCGCGAGGCGGCGGCGGTGGAGACGGCAGCGGAGGACATGCTTTCGCCAGAAGATCAGGAGCGGCTTGCCGGGGCGCGGATGGTCGTGGGGAAGGAACTGCTGGCGGCGGTCCGGATGCGCGTATTTCTGGCGCAGCAGATGGCCGCACGCCGGCGACTGGTTCCCGAGAGCCTCTCGCGGCTCGTGCACCTGGCAGACCGGGCGCAGTCAATGCTGGCGGCGCAGGACATGGACGGCGTGTACCGGTTTGCCGAGCTGGCCGTGGAGGAGTACCACCTGCGGATGGACGATGCCATGCTGCTGTCCGGCAGTGCGGACCATTCCGGACGGCTGGATGCGTTGTCGAGCCGGTTGCGGGAGGCGGGCTTTTCGGTGGGCAGGGAAGAGGTGGGCTGCTCGCTGGCGGTAGAATTGGATGCCGGGGGCATCGGGGCTGCGGGAACGGAACTGCTGGCGGCCCTTGCGACCCATCTGTCCGGTGATGCGTCCCTCCTGCTGGTTGCGGTGGTATCCGCCGCGCGGGAAGCGCAGCGACCGGTGGCGGCCAGGGTCAGCGGTGCGTCGGGTCGGCTCCTGCGGGACGCGCTGGTGACCGCGGGAGTGGGGGAGGAACAGGTGGTTTCCTTCGACATGGAAAACGAACGTCCCCTGGATGCCCTGTCGGGCAGTGGGCGGCGCGCCGCGGTGCTGATTGTGCCGCTTCCCTGAGCACCCATGGACTGGCTCTCTCCCATACCGCTGTCCATGCCCGGCATGCTGGGCACCGTCGCCTGCTACCTGCTGCGCGGACCGGACGGCGCCGTGCTCATCGACACGGGAATGAACGATGCGTCTGTGGTCACCCTGCTGACGCGATGCCTCAAGGAATACGGACTGGTGCCGTCGTCGCTGCAGGCAGTGATCTGTACGCATTACCACTGCGACCATGCGGGCCTCGGCGCGTTCTTCCAGTCGCAGGGTGTGCCCGTGATCATGTCCGAAGTGGATGCCCGGGCGTTGACCGCATATTTTTCGCATCCTGACCGGGATTTCGAACGGGCGCTCCTGTACGGCGCCCACGGTGTGCCGGATCATTTCCGCCAGGCGGTGGGCGACACCTTTGCCTACCTGCGCAGCCAGCACGCGCCGTTTGTTCCCGACCGCACGGTCAAAGACGGACAGTCGCTCTGTTTTGCGGGGCGCACGCTGGAAGTCATTGCCACCCCGGGTCATACCCCGGGCCACATCTGCCTCCTTGACAAGGAAACCGGCGTGCTGTTTGCCGGTGATCACATCCTCGAGGATGCCACGGTCTACGTGTCGCTGTCCCTTGAGGATGTGTGCGACGACGTGCTCGGTGCCTACCTGGCCTCCCTGGCGCGTATCGCAGCCCTCGGGCCCCGGCAGGGATTCGCCGGACACGGGCCCTTGATTGCCGACACGTCCCGGCGCGCGGATCAGGTTGCGCGATATCATGGCGCAAGGGTGAAGCGGGTGGCGGACTGCCTTTCCGACCGGCCGATGGGTTGCCTCGATGTGAGTCGCTCCCTGTTCGGCGACAAGCGCAGTCCCCTGGCAAGGTGGCTCGCGGCGGCCCATACCCTGTCGTGCCTGGAGCATCTGGTGGCGCGCGGCGAGGCCCGGATGGAAGTAGAGGATGGACAGCGGCGTTATCGACAACAGCGGCATCCCGTTGCCCCGGTGACACTTTCGTAAATTCCCGAGGGTAGTCCTTTACAAGTCGCTCCGGCGAGATATGTTGAAGACGATGCGTTGGCCAGTTCCATCTGTCGGACACTCGAGGCATATCACCTCGGCGATGGTGTTTTCGTTTGCCTTTGTGCTGTTGAACGGCTGTGCGCTGCGCGAACGGGGTGGTCCCATTGTTCCGGAGCCGGCGGAGGGCCGGACCATTGCTGTTCCGGATGAGAAAATGTCGACGGTGACGTCTGTTCATCAGCCACTCTGGCTGTCCATTTCCCACACCCCCACGTATGCGTTCACCGCGCCCGCTGCGACCGGTGAGCGGAAGGTGAAGCCCGTGGAAACGCCGTGGGCCCCCGCCTGGGACAAGGAGCAGATTGTCCGTCGACTGGACCAGATACTGCAGGCAAACGGCATCGCATCAAAGAATGTCCGGGTGCGGATGATTGCCCATGCGGTGGTGGCGTCGGGCTGGTCGCAGAAAATCTGGAACTACAACGCCTGGGGCGTGAAGCAGGGCGGATGGGAGGGCAGCTACTACATCATGCCCACGGTCGAATATGACGACGCGGGCAATGCGGTGATGCTCGAGCACGAGACGTGGCGTTCCTTCAACAGCTGGCAGGAAGCCATCGCGGATTTCACGTCGCGCATCCACCCCGAATCGGATCGCCCCGCCTGGCGTGCGGCCCATGAGTTCCTCACCAGGGAAAAGGTCAGTGTGGCAGCGGCAGTGGGGTACTGGGAATCCCTGGGAGCCGGTAACTACTACACCGCAACAAAGTTCACCGGAGAAAAATTCGCCCGCCTCTGCGCCACGGTCCGTTCCTGTCTGCCGTAGAGTTCTGATCGTTTTGTGGCACCTTCCTGTTTCCCTGAGGACACTTGCTGCACGGATTGATTGCAAAGGAGGTGTCCCGTGAAGAACCGACTGGTTCCGGCCTGTCTGATGATGCTGTTTGTCGTAATTGGATGTGGTGATGCCGATTCGGACGAATCGTCTGATGCGGCGACGGACGCAGATGCGGACGCAGATGCGGATACGGATGGCGACACGGACACGGACACGGATGGCGATGGGGACAGTGACGGGGACGTGGACACCGGGGATTCCGATTCGGCGGATTTCTGCGAGACGGTGTCGTCGGATGCACAGCTCGAACCGGTCTATCTGGCCTTTGCGTTTGATGTGTCGGGAAGCATGGGGGAGGGTGACTATCCCTGGCATGATCGCACATTGAAATGGGATCCGGTTGTGGCGGCGACAACGGCCTTTTTCGGTGACACGGGCTCCCTTGGCCTGTTTGCGTCAATGGTGTTCTTTCCGTCTCACGATGAGGACCGGTGCGAGGACGCCTCCTATGTGACACCGGACGTGCCGTTTACCAGATTGCCGTCCCCGCTGTTTGCCGACGCCCTTACGGCGATTGGCGAAGAAGAATGGGAAGGGGGAACGCCCACGCTGCACGTGATGAACGGCGTGTTGCAGTTCGTGCAGGAGTCCCGCGATGCGGTTGCCGGGAAGTATGCCATCGTACTGGTAACGGACGGCTATCCCCAGGGATGCGACGACAACGATATCGCGTCGGTGACGGCGGTCGCGGAGGATGCGGCAGAGGAAGGAATTTTCACGTATGTCATTGGTGTGAACAATCCGCCGCTGCCGGATGCACCGGACACGGTTTCCAACCTGACGCAGATCGCGGTTGGCGGTGGTACGCAAGCCGCATTCATCATTGACACGGGCAATCCGGAACAGACCACCGCGGATTTCAACGCGGTCATCGACGGCATCCGCGATGCGGCTTTTTCGTGCGATGTGGCCATTCCGGCACCTCCGGAAAACCGCCAGTTCGATAAACAGCGGGTGCAGATTGCCGCGTCCGTAGATGGGGAACCCGTGGTGTTTGATTATGATGCAGACTGCGTTGCGCCCTTTGCCTGGCATTATGACGATCCGGATGCACCCTCCCGGATCATGCTGTGCGAATCCACCTGCGAAGCGATTCGCGCCCAGCCGCAGCCCGATTTCACCGTTCGTTTTGCCTGTACCGATTTGATCTTCATTGAGTAGCTGGTTCTTCAGGCCGGAGCCGGTCGATGGCGTTCATCCGCTCCCGCAGGGAAGGGTGGGAGTTGTAATACGCCCGGTACCAGGGGTGAGAGCCCGGACTGGTGAGGTTCTGCTTTGTCAGCGCGACGAGGGCGTCTTTCAGGTCTGTGCCATTTCCCGTCACGGATACGGCAAACCGATCCGCCGCGTACTCGTCTCGCCTGGACATCCAGCGCGCCGGTGCGCCCAGCAGGACGCCGACCTCCGAGAGCAGCAGCGACACCGCCACGATCAGCGCGTGGGGACTGTCCTGCGGAAATCCGAGGCCCAGAAGAAGTGCCGGTTGATCTGCCAGCAGTCCGAAGGCACCTGCGGCGGCGGCACCGACCAGCAGTGCGGCCAGCAGTCGTCGCCGGACATGGCCGAGTCGGTAGTGGCCGAGTTCATGGGAGACCACTGCCGCCAGCTGTTTCATGGACAACCGATCCATCAGGGTATCGAACAGGACGATTCGCCGCGCCCCTTTCAATCCCACGATGAAGGCGTTGCCGTGGGCCGATCGCTTCGACCCGTCCATCTTCACCACGTCCTTCAGCGGAAACCCCGCGCGGACCGCCATATCACCGATGGCAGAAGCGACTTCGCCGGAGACGGGAACAAACCGGTTGAACATGGGCATGATGACCAGCGGGTACAACCAGAGCATTAACAATTGAAACAGCGCCACCGCAACAAATCCCCAGATCCAGAAAAGCGGCGTGGTCACCATGATCCACAGCAGCATCGCCAGCAGCAGACCGCCGGTGACAGCGCTTACACACAGCATTTTCAATTGATCGCTGACAAACGCACGCCATGTCCTCCGATTGAAGCCCCACCGTTTTTCCACCACGAACGTGAACCAGATATCCGCCGGCAGGGACAGGACAGCGGCGCCCGCACCCAGCAGCGCAAAGAACAGCAGGCCGGTGACCACGGGCCCGCCCTGCAATGATCGACATAAGCTGTCCAGTGCCGCAAATCCGGCAACAATCATGACCGCCAGCACACCGACGTCCCAGAAGCGGAACACCAGCCCGGCGCGCAGCTTGTCGAGATTGTAGCGGACTGCCCGGCGGATCGTCTCCGGGTCCACCTTGCCCGCCAGATGGGACGGCACCCGATCGCCGCGCCGTTTCAGATGCCGGATCTGGAGTCCGACCAGCGCGGTTTCGACGCCGTGGTGAAGCACCAGCAGTCCCAGCAGCAACCATGTAAAGAAATTGAATGCCATCAGCGACCGGAAACGCGCCGGAAAGGCCTTTCAGCGCAGCAGGATGGCCATTGCATCGTCGCCGTTGTAGCAGGCAGGTTCACAGCCTTCGCCGTTGGGATAGGTGATGTCGTATTCCGGCGCGAGGGTTTCCTCCCCCACCGGATAACCGTTCCAGTCCACCTGCACCGTGCAGTAGGGGGGCGCACCGGCAACCTGCAGCACGGCGGTTCCCGCGTCGACTTCGTCGAGTACGGCATTGAGGACATCCGTATTTCCGCCCGTGCACACGAATCCGTCCACGGCGCTGTAGAGCATGCAGTCCACCGAGTATTCGGACTCATCGGGCGCGATGACTGTGAAGGTGTAGTTGCCCTCCAGAAACGTATCGTCTCCGGGCAGCAGGATTTCCACAGCCAGCGAATGGTTGCAGGTCACATCGAAATCGTCACACACCATCGAGTCGGTGTCGTCCGCGTCTTCTTCGGCCGATTCGCCGGTCAGCCGGTCGCAGGGGCCGGCGGCAACGGAGGCGCCGAACAGGACAATGAGGCCGATGGTTCTGATTTGCCACATGGGCCCATACTGCCAGCGAAAAGGAGTGAAACCAAGAAAACGGCGTTTCAGTTTTCCTGCGGGTCCGCGGGCAGATCGATGAGGAAGCAGGCGCCGCCGTCCGGAAGGTTCTTTACGGTGATGCGCCCCCGGTGTTCTTCGATGATCCCCGAGCAGATGGCCAGACCCAGCCCGGTTCCTTCCCCTTCCTTCTTGGTCGTGAAGAAGGGGTCCCAGATTCGCTCGCGGATGTCGTCGGGAATGCCCGGTCCGTTGTCTGCCACCGCAATCCGCTGAAACCGGCCGTTGCGTTTGAGGGTGATGTGGATGGTGTTGTCGACCCCGGACGGCCGGTCCTTCATGGCGTCCGACGCATTGACGAGCAGATTCACGAGCACCTGGGTGATCTCCTGCGCATTCAGGGACAGGGGCGGCAGGTCATCCAGATCCGTGGTGACGGTCACGTGATATTTCCAGGTGTTCCGGCTTAAATCCACCGCGTCGTTGATGCACTGGTGCAGATAGGCCTCCGCTTTTTTTCCCGTGCCCCGGTGGGCAAATCGACTGAGGCCTTCCAGAATGCCCACGATGCGGCCGAGCCCTTCTTCGATGCCTTCGATGAGGGCGCCGCCGTTTTCGAGCAGAAACTTCATCCGCTTCTGGTCGCCCACGCCGCTGTCCAGGGCGCCCTGCAGGGCGGTGCGCAGATCATTGCGATAGCGGCCGATGACCTGCATGTTGCCGGCCACGTAGGCCACCGGATTCTTGATTTCGTGCCCGATGCCCGCGGACAGCATGCCCAGGGTGGCCAGCCGTTCCGCATGGACGAGCTGCCGGGCGCGGGTTTCCGCCAGATCCTTCATCTGGGTCGCGTAGCGGGCAATTTCCTGATTTTTCTTGGACAGGGTCCGCTCATATTCGAGGATCCGCGACGCCACAGTCATGCGGACATTGAATTCGGCCAGATTGATGGGCTTGGTCAGAAACTCGTGGGCCCCCGAATTCAGACCTTCGATCATGTCTTCCTGGGTGGTCCGCCCGGTCACCAGCATGATGAACACGAACTTCTCCACCTGATCGCGCACCAGCGTGCACAGCTCGGGTCCGGTGCAGCCGGGCATCACCCAGTCCAGCAGGGCAATGTCCGGCGCGTCGGATGACAACAGGATGGTCCGGGCCGTGTCTCCGTCCTTTGCTTCGATGACGTCGTAGCCGGCTTCGTCCAGGGTGCGGGTCAGGATTTTCCGCGTCACCCCGTCGTCGTCCGCCACCAGCACGCGTACCACGTCCTCGAACAGACTTGCCGGGGGAATGGTGCCCGGTTTTGTTCCCGGGCGGGTCGCTACCTGCTGTTTGCGGTTCTTCATCATGTCCTGAGAGGAAAGCGGAAGATGCCCCCTTCCTGTCGTCTATATATACACCCGGTTTTCAGAGGTTCAAGGGAGGGTCAGTTCGAGGGACACGGGACAGTGGTCGGAACCCGTGATGGACGGGTGGATTCCGGCGCCCGATAACCGGCTGCGCAGGGATTGGGACACCACAAAATAGTCGATCCGCCAACCCACGTTCTTTTCGCGGGCCCGGCCGAAATTGCTCCACCAGGTGTAGTGGCCTCCTTCGGCGCAGAATTCCCGGAAGGTGTCCACGAAGCCCGCGGCCAGCAGTCCGTCAAACGCGGCGCGCTCTTCATCGGTGAATCCGGCATTCCTGCGATTCGCCGATGGATTGGCCAGATCGATTTCCCGGTGGGCCACATTCAGGTCGCCGCAGAACACCACGGGCTTTTTCTGTTCCAGCTTTTTCAGGTACGCGAGAAATGCCGGCTCCCACTTCTTCGTGCGGAAATCGAGTCGCGCGAGTTCCCGCTGGGAATTGGGAGTGTAAACGGTGACGAGATAGAAATCCGCCAGCTCCGCGGTGATGACCCGGCCTTCGCCGTCGAGTTCCGCCTTTCCGATGCCGTTTATCACGGAGAGAAGCGGCACCTTCGACAGGATGCCCGTTCCCGAATACCCCGGTCGCTTTGCCGGATTCCAGTGGGCGTTGAATCCGTCGAGGGCCAGTTCAAACTGGTTTTCGCGGGCGCGCACTTCCTGCAGGCAGATCACGTCGGGTAAAAGGGATTCGAGGGACTCTTTCGCGCCCTTTTTCAGCGCGGCCCGGATGCCGTTCACATTCCACGAAACGAGTTTCATAGCAGCTCCTTTACCTGAAATTGATTCACCGGACTCGCCTTCACCCTGTCGACGGTGAACGAGGTTTCGCCTGCATATACCACGTGCCCGGCCATGTCCGGCTCGTCCACCAGTCGGGCAAACCGGCGGATTCCGTCCACAAACCCGGTGCTGAACGTTTCCGCAGATTTGATCTCCACCGGGATCAGTCGCCCACCGCGCCGGATGAGAAGGTCTACCTCATTGCCGTGGCTGTCCCGGAAAAAGTACAGCGTGGGCGTTTCACCGGCATGGAGCAGGGATTTCCAGATATCCATGACGATGAAATTTTCGAACAGTCCTCCCCGTTGCCGATCCCGCTTCAATTGCTCGCCGTTCTCTATTCCCAGAAGGAAACAGGCCAGTCCCGTATCGGTGAAATACAACTTGGAACTCCGGACCAGACGCTTGCGGATGTTGGCATGCCAGGGAGGAAGTTCAACGATCAGGTAGCTGGCCTTCAATACGTTGAGCCAGGAGCGCAGCGTTGCCGATGCAACACCGACGTCGCTGGACAATGCACTCAGATTGACCAGCTGTCCCACCCGACCTGCCAGCAGAATGAGAAACTGTTGAAATCGATCGAGGTCGTGCACTGCCACCAGGGCCCGCACGTCCCGTTCCACGCAGGTCTGCACGTAGGAACGGAAGAACCGCCGGACATCGAGGGATTCTTCATGAACCGCCGGGAAGCTGCCCTTTGTGATGGCATCGAATACCGTACCCGTGGCCGGATACCCCGTCAGCTCGGCCCTGGTGAAAGGCATGAGCGTAGACACCGAGGTCCGTCCAGGCAATGACTGGGAAATGCTCTGATTCAGGAAGGGTTGATGACTTCCGGTGAGGACGAACCGGGTATCCCGCTTGTTGGAATCGACCATTTCCTGAAGGTAGGACAACAGCTCGGGGGTTCGTTGAATCTCGTCGAGAATTGCCCGCCGGTTCAGCGTTCTGAGAAATCCCCGGGGATCGGTGCGAGCTGCGGCGCGGACATCCGGATTCTCCATGGAGTAGTACGGAAGCTGGGGGAACGTACTGCAGACCAGGGTGGTCTTGCCCGATTGGCGAGGTCCGAACACGGACACCACAGGGTATTCTCCGGCCGCTTCCACCAGCTCCGATTGCAGTTCCCGGCGTATCATATTTTAAATATGCACATAGATTGTGTAGATTTCAATTTAAATTTTAAAATTGCACAAATCCTTACCAGTCCAGCGGATTGCCCCCGGGTTGCCGCTTCTGCTACCATGCGCCGGTGTTTGAACGCCCCCCACAGATTCCCGAAGACTACCTGGAGCTGGTTATCGAGGTGACGCCCCAGTACGCGGGCTGGCGGGCGGATCGCTTTGTGGCCCACCGGATTCCCCGCCTGTCGCGCAACCGCATTCAGCAGATTTTCAAGGTCCGCGCCTTCGACGGCAACGGCCGTCCCATGAAGGCGGATCAACGGATGCGCACGGGCGAATGCATCGTCATGTACCGCAGTCCGCCGGACGAACCGGTGCCGGATGCGGAGCTGGTCGTACTGTATGAGGACGAGTGGTTCATCGCCGTAGACAAACCTCCCGGACTGCCCGTTCACCCCACCGCGAAACACCACCACCACACGGTCACCTGGCTGCTGGAGGAACGATTCGGGCGGGAAAATCGCCCCAACCTGGCCCATCGCATCGACGCGGAAACTTCCGGTGTGCTCCTCTGCACCCGGGACCTCGACGCGGAGCGGGAGATGAAGAAGATGTTTGCCAGAAGGGACGTGCGCAAACAGTACGTGGCCATCGTCCGGGGCATCCTCGATCCGCCATCGGGACGGATTGAAGTTCCCATTGCTCCCAATCCCCACAGCATCGTCAAGGCCCGCATGTGGTGCGGCGATCCGCAGGGGATGCCCGCCCTCACCGAATATGAGACCATCCGCGTCATCGGCGACTGCACCTTCGTGCGCCTGAAACCGAGGACCGGCCGGCAGCACCAGCTCCGGGTCCACCTCGATCACATCGGCCACACCATCGTGGGCGACAAGCTCTACGGGCCTGACGAGTCCCTGTTTCTCGACTACATCCACGGCGGCCTGACCGAAGACATCATCCGGCGGGCCGGCCATCGGCGACAGGCGCTCCATGCGGCGCGTCTGGAGTTCCGCCATCCGGTAACCCGGCAGCAGGTGGTCATCGAATCCCCTCTGCCCGCGGACATGCAGGCCCTGCTGGCCGCCGGTTTCTCTCCCGCGCCGGATGAACGCGTCCAGTAAAGGCGCGAAGACATTTTTGAATGCGGAACGGCGCTGGACGAAACCGTCGATCCGGTTCATAATTGCAGACAATTCATCATCCAGCGACCACCCGACGGAGCGAAAATGACGAGGCACAGAGCCAGAGAAGAGTGGATCTCAGACATTCTGGAAGCCGCGAAGTGTGAAATTGACGAGAAAGGGTATGCGGATTTTTCCATGGAGGCCATCGTGCGGCGCACGGGTCTTTCCAAAGGAGGGATCTACCGGTTTTTCGGCAATCGTTCCGATGTGGCGCTGGAGTTGTTTGCCGGTTGCTATCGGGCGCTGTCGGAATTCGACATGGACGAGTGCGTGGCCTGGAACCTGTCACTTTCCGAAACCGTGTTCCGCCTGTTCGGTCGTTATTCCATGCCGGAGAACGCGGCGCGGCGGGCGGATCGCCTCTGGGTGCGGCTGCTGCCGGAAGTGTTGAACGACCGGCGCTTTGCCGACACGCGGGCCCGTCTGATTGAGGAGATCACTTCCAGATTCATGGAGCTGGCGGTGGCCGTGTCCCGCCGGGACCATGTGACGCTGCCGGAGGATCTGACTCAGCGGATGCCCGATATTTTTGCCCTCGGTGTGGGGATGATGGAAGGATTTGCCCTGCAGAGTGCGCTGGGCAGTTCAATTGCGGATCAAGGGAGACTCGTGCGCTCTTTCTTCGCCGATCTGGAGGCGGAGCTGGTGCGCGCCCAATGAACAGACAGGAGGAATAGCAAACATGAACAGGTGGTTCAGGCGATGGGCAGTGGTGCTGCTGCCCGGGTTGGTCCTGTCCTGCGCGACGTCGGAGCTGACGGACCCCGCGTACGGACTGGATTCGGAGACATCTACGGACTCTGCGGATACGGATACCGACGCGGACAGCGACAGTGACACGGACGCGGACAGCGACACGGACACCGATACTGCGACGGACACGGGAACGGACACCCAGCCGGATACCGCTACCGCGACAGATACGGGAACGGATACCGGAACGGATACCGGGTCGGACACGGGAACGGACACGGGAACGGACACGGCTGTCGATACCGGTTCGGAACCGTCGACCGATACCGGAATGGGCGACGTGCAGTGTCCGAGTGATTCGATTTTCCAATGCGCGGACATCGGAGCAACCCCGGAACAACAGGCCTATGGTTGCTGCAATTCCAACGATTCGTGGGTGTACCACTGCGCCGGCGGGTCATTCCAGCAGCAGGCGTGCTTTTCTCACGAGAACTGCACCTACAGCGTCGCCCTCGGTCACATGGCCTGCGTGCCCAAGTAGGATCAACCGGACATCCGGATGATGCGATTCAGTGCGTATTCAGAAATTCGATGGCGATGCGCGACCAGTTTTCCAGCTCGTCCAGGCGGGGACCCGCCAGTTCGGCGATGGGCAGAAATCCCGATTCGGTGATCTGCTGTTCTTTTTTGCGGACGGCCGGGGTTGTCAGGTCGCAGACGTGGATGACGCCGAAATGCACCTTGCCCACCTCGTTGGTATCGTCATTCAGCAGGGCGACGATCCGCGGTTGGACGGCTTCGTCGACCACGACTTCTTCGCTGATTTCCCGGCGCACGGCTTCCATGTAGGTGGCCAGGTCTTCGCCGGTGCGGTTGTCGCTCACCTGCCGGTCGATGGGATTCACGTGGCCGCCGATGCCGATGGATCGGTTGCCCACCAGTCGCTGTTCGCCGGCCTTCCGGCCCCGCACATAGGAGAAGACGCGATCACCGCAGCGGAATACCACATAGGCAATGATCTGTTTCCAGGATGGATCGCCCTCCGCGAGGCAGCGGTCGTGAAAATGGTTGTTGCCGCTTGTCAGGATGGCGGCCATGTAGTGGTCAATTTCGCTGCTGGTGCCGTTGAAACTGCCCAGTTCATCGAGCAATGATCTGGGGAATACGAGTACTTTTTCGCCCCTGTATCGGTCTTCCATGATGGTTCCGCCTCCGGCTGTTGCGCCTGCCCTGAAATCGTCCGACCTTGGCACATTGACCCGGCACCGTCAACTGCCGGGAAATCCGGGCCCGCGGTGAACTGTTTCTGGCGACCGCGCGTTGTTCGGTGCTATCATGATGCGACAATTTTGGGACGCGCGTGAAACGACTGAGACTGACAGAGGGAAGTGAGCGACGGGTGCCGAAGCGGCCGAAGGCGGAAACGTCTCCGGAGGTGCCGGGAACGGATGGGTTTTCCCTGCGGTTTTCCCAGGGACGGGGTGTGCTGGTGCTGCAGGACGAGGACATCGCGCCGGCCATCCGCCTGGAGGCCCTGGAAATGGCCATTCCCCAGATTGCCTTTCCCTTTGATGTGTCAAAAGGGGTGCGCGGGCTGCGCAATCGGCGTCTGAAGCTCGCCCGTTTGAAGGTCGTCGTTGGCCTCGATGCGCTGCTGTCCGCCGCCGGGACCCGCCTGACCGCGGGAAGCTGGGTCCGCCATCCGAAGCTGTCGTTTCAGGAAGACGCTGTCTGTGTGGCCGCGGACTACGGCCCGCCGGACTCGGCGATGCCAGTGACCTTCCGGCTGCTGCCGTTCATCAAGGAGCAGCAGATCGCGTTTGTCATCGACGATGTCCGCGGCTACGGCGCACTTCCCGCCCCGCTGCTGCGGATTGCGGCGATCATCACGGCAGAGCTGTCCGGGGCAGGGCTCGACGGCATTTCGCTCAAGCTCCAGGACCCGGTCCGCGCCGCCCTCATGCGGGTGCTGCCCCGCCGGGGATGGCGATTGCCTGCCTGTGATGACCTGTGCCTGACGGGCTTCGAGCTGCTCCCCGATCGATGCGAGCTGGAATGGAAGTCCCGGGAGTTCGGGACCGAAGACATGGCGCTGTCGAAGAACCGGCTGTCCATGGATCGTCTGCGACGCCTTGAGGAACTCCGCTTCAGTGAGGAGGCGGACGGCCTGCTGGCCGCCGGAGAGCTGGCGGACGCCCGGCAGGCCTGCACCCGGCTGCTGGAGCGGACCCCGGACAATCCGTCGGTGGCCACGCGACTGGGTATGCTGGACGTGCTCAATCCGATGCTGCGGGAGACGGTGCTGCGATATCTGCGGGACAACGACGCGGCATTCGGGCGGCGGGACGACACCGCAGCCGTACTGGCCCACGGCGCGGCCATCGGGGACAATGGGGACGGCGAGGTGGAGGCCCTTTCGCGGCTGTTTGAGCACAGTCATCCACTGGAGGCAATCGAAGCAGCCCGGCGTCTCGGACAGCTTCTGCAGGACCGGGCCCCGGAGCGGGCAATTCCATTTCTGGAGAGGGCCCTGGCGGCCCGGCGGGAAGACGCGGGCGCCATGCACCTGCTCATCCGGATTCATGCCCGGATGAAACATGCGGAAAAGGTGGCGGCGCTGATTCCGGGATGGATCGCGCTCCATCGCGACAAGGATGATCAGCCGGATGCCCACGTACAGGCCGGCCGGCTCCTGTTGATGGTGGACGATTGTGCGGCGGCGGTGCGTCATTTTGAACGGGCGGCCCTGGCAGCGCCGGACAGCGAAGAGGCAGCCTGGGGGTTGGCGGAATCCCTGGCCGGAATCGGCGAAGTGCAGCGCGCCATCGTGGGTTTTGAACAGCTCGCGGTCACGTGCGCGGAACGGGGCGACGGGTCGGGTGCCGCGGCGGCACTGTCCGCCATTGGTGAAATCTGGATTCGCCAGGGGGAGCCGGATCTGGCGATTCCCCGGCTGCGGGATGCCCTTCAGAAGCACTGGGACAGCGACACGGAAGCGCTCCTCGCCGGTGCGCTGGTGGCCCTGGGACGCATCGACGAAGGCCTGTTGCATTACGAAGAAGCGCTGTCCCGGGATCGGCGCCGGGATCGGGTGCGGGGAAACTGGGCCCTGACCGCCGCCCGGCTGTATTTTTCCCACCGGGAAGACTACGCGGGCGCCGAGCGATGGCTGAAGGTGGCAGCCACCTGTGAAGATACGGCAGAAGCGGCCGCCGGCCTGCAGATGCAGGTCCTCGAAAAACAGAAGCGCTGGGGTGAACTGGCGTCCACCCTTGAAAAGGAGCTGGTGCGGGGCACGAGTCCGGATCGGATTCCCGTGGAGACAGTGCTGCGCCTGACCCGGGCACGGGTGTCGGCGGGCGAATACCAGCCGGCCATGGCCACGCTGGAGAGCGCGCTGAACGTGCATCCGGACCACCCGGGCCTCATGGATGTGTACATTCAGGCCACCCGGGCCGCCGGGGCGGTCCGTCCCCTGGAAGAAACCCTCCGGCGCCGGTACGCGGGCATGGCGGAAGGGTCGGCCCGCGCCCGCATGGCGGAGGAAATCGGCCGTCTGCGGCTGCGTTCGTTTGAAGATCCGAGGGGCGCGCTGGAGTGGTTCCGGCGGGCCATCGCGGACGACAGCGAGGTTTTTGAAGCGCGGGAAGGCATGGTGGAGGCGCTGGAGCGGCTGGGGGACACGGCGCACATGGGCACCGAACTGGAGCTGCTGATTTCCAGATACCGGGCGACGGGTCGACGTGGGGATGCGTCGGCTGCCATGTGTCGTCTGGGTCGGATTCTCATCACATCGGGCGAACGCAAGCGCGGCGCGGAGCTGCTGCGGGATGCGCTGCCGGACCTGCCGGCGGACAATCGTCCTGCGGTGCTGCTCGATCTGGGTCGCATTTTCTTTGATGAAAAAGAATTCGCCCTGGCCCGGGATATGTTTGCGCGGGCGCGGCAGGGCGCGAGTTCGGTCGATCACTACCGGGCCGCCCTCGGAGAAGCGGAATCGTCCCTGCGAATCGGCGATTTTCAAGGTGCCTTCGAAGCGGCCATTGCGGCCGGATCAGGGCCGTCGGAGTTGCGCAGCCGGGCGGTGAAGGCCATGGCTGCAGCGGCGCCTCCCCTTGGAAAAACGGCGGAGGCGCTGGAAGTGATTTCCCGGGTCGCCCAGAACGTGCCGGAGCCGGATGCCGTTGAACTCTACGAGCTGGCCGCCGGAATGGCCTGGGACAGCCTCCGGGATGCGGGGGCGGCACGGCGTTTCTACGAAGCGATCCTCGAAATGGACCCGGAAAGCGAGCGGGCCCGCAACAAGATGATCGCGCTTCTCGAAGCCAGTGGTGATCGGGTGGAACTGGCGCGGGGACTGGTGCGGTTTGCCCCTCGTGACGGTGTGGCCGACCTGCTGCGGGCGGCGGATTTCCTGTCCGCGGAAGGGTTGCTCGACGAAGCGGCGGACGCCCTGTGGAAGGCCTATCAGGTTCATCCGGACGCGGAGTCGGCAAGGATGCTCGGCGCGGCCCTGCGGCGTTCGGGGCGCAACGACCAGATGGTGGACGTGCTGCGCCGGTTTGCAAAGGACGATGAGTACGTGCGGGACATGCTGGTGGAACACCTGAAGGACAAGGGGAACACGGATGAAATCGTGTCCCTGTTGTCATCGGTGAAGGGATCGAATCCGGCGAAGGAGCGTGCGCGTCTGTTGACACTGGCGGATATTGCCCTTGCCAGGGGCGAGCAGATGGTGGGCGCTGGTCACCTGCTGGCGGCGGCGGAGCTGGACAAGTCCCATCCGGAAGCGGGGGCGCTGTTTGAAAAGACGGCCCGCATTGCCCTGGAACAGAAGCATCCTCAGCTGCTGGCCCGCTGTGTGGACGGACTGTCAAAAATTCTCGGAGAGACTGAGGTGGCTGGTGTGGAGCTCTCCCTGGCCCTGCTGTATTTTGGCAATCGCGCCCAGCCGGAGGCGGAAGCGGCGCTGGAGCGGGCCCTGGCCCACGGCGCGGTGCCGCTCGACACGTGGGTGAAGGCCGCCCGGGGCAATCCGGGATTTGCGGCGCTGGTCCGTGCGGCGGAGGCGCTGGCCGTCGATCAGGGACGCTGGATGGAGGTGGAGGAGCTTCTGGGCCTGCAGATGGAGCGCGCCAGGGAGACCGAGCGGACGGAATTGTTGCGCCGGCGGGCATCTCTGCGGGAAACGCGACTGGCCGATCGGTCCGGTGCCGCAGATGATCTGATGGCCCTCTGGCGGATGGGCGCCCTGTCGGGAGACGCCGTGTCCCATCTGATGGGGATGCTCGAAGAGACCGGGCGGGCGGAAGATGCGCTGTCGCTGGCCTCGGAACAGGCACGCGGGCCCGAAGGTGGTGTTGACGAAATTCTGAAAGCGGCGGACCTCGCGGCCCGCACCGGCAATCGATCGGCGGAGAAGGAGCTGCTGCGGCAGGCGGTTGTTCGCAAATCGGATGCGGTGGTGCTGTTCCGGCTCATTGCACTGCTCGACGGGCCGGGGGAACGCCGGGAGCTGGAGCAGTTGCTCGAGAAGCTGGGCAGCGACGTGTCGCGATTGCGCCCGGAGGATCAGCGGACGATTCTGGAGCTGGAGCTGCGCATGAGCGAGGCCCAGGATCGGGTGGATGTGCTCGCGCGGCTGGTGAAGCTCCTGCCGGCGGTGAATGCCTACTGGGAAGAACTGATGTCCCTTCTGGAATCGGAAGGGCGATGGGGGCTGCTGGCCTCCCATATGGAACGCCGACTGGAGTTGCCCCTTTCGCCGCAGGATGCGTGCAGCACATGGGTTGCCCTCGGTCGACTGAACCGGGACCGGCTGGGTGACGAAGACGGTGCGGTGGCCGCGTTTGCCCGCGCGGTGGACATCTGCGCCGGACACCGGGAAGCGTCCATGGCGCTGGCCGAAATCTACTTCCGCCGCGGAGACTATACCGCCCTGGAAGGATGCCTGAATGCCCTGACGGAAGGTCCGTGGCATCCGGACGTGGTGTACTGGCGCGCACGGACCGCCGAGGAACGGGGCGACACCGCCGGGGCCCTTTCCCTGTACCGGGAGCTGGTGGATCGGGCGCCGCAGATGACCGGCGGCCTCGAAGGCTTTTTGCGAACGGTGGACGATGGCGCCGAAATCGACACGGTGCTGCTGGCCTGGGATGCTCTGGGGGCCGCGGCGTCCGGCGCGCTGACCGCACCCATGCATCGAAAAATCGGCGCTGCCTTCTGGACGGTGAAGGATGCGGCCCAGGCGCGGCGCCATTTTGAGCGGGCGGATGCCCTGGCGCCGGGGGACGCGAAAACCCTCTTTGCCCTCGTGGAGGTGTACCGCGCCCTCGGCGAATTTGCGGCCGCCGCGCGGACTCTGGAAAAACTGGCCATGATGTCCGCCGGCGACGAGCAGATTGATTTCTATGTCGGGGCCGCCCGGATTTACTACGATCAGCTCGAAGACTATCGGCGGGCCCAGTCGCTTTATCAGGAAGTGGCGCGCATTGCGCCGCGGGAGCCGGATGTTCTGCTGGGGCTGGCGGATTGCGCCTGGAAGAATGGCGATTTTAGCGTGGTGACGTCGAATCTGGAGCGACTAAGGGTGGTGGCGCCCCATTTCAGTGTGGATCCGTTGCGGATGTTCCAGTTTGCCAGCTCCCTGTCGCACACCGGCGAGTGGCCGAAGGCCGACATCATCGAGCTGCTGGAGCGCTATGCGCCGGACCTTCAGGGAACGGACAAGCGGGATGCCCTGATGCTGCTGGCCCGCCTGCGACAGGAAACGAAGAGGAGAAACTGATGGACCGATTGTCCGCACCGGGCTTGATCGTTACAGCGCACCCGGACGCCGCCGAGCTGCTGGCCTGGGATTTGACCGATCTGGGCGCCGTGGCAGTGGAAACCCGGGATGCCACCACGCTGTCCGGGCCTTCCCGCGTCGACGCGGTGGTGCTCATTGCCGGTTTCGAAGAAGCATCTGCCAGAGACGCAGCATTGCTCGTTCTGTCAACGGATCATCCGGAGCTGGAAATCTGTTCGCAGGACATCGTGGACGACGGATGGAGCGAAGGCTGGAAGAAGTTCTTTGCTCCCGTGGAGCTGGACGGCCTGCGGGTCATCACCCCCTGGATGGCATCCACCGGGTTCGACGGCATAACGCTGGTCATCGACCCGGGACAGGCCTTCGGCACCGGCGGACACGCCACCACGCGACTGGTGCTGGAATACCTGGTCCGCATGGCCCGGGAAGGGCAGATTCCCCGGCGGGTGCTGGATGTGGGCGCGGGTTCCGGCGTGCTGGCCATTGGCGCCGTGCGACTGGGCGCCGAACAGGCACTGGCGGTGGACATTGACGAGCTGGCAACCCGGGCGGTGGAGGAAAATGCCGCGCGCAACGGGGTTGGAAAATCCATCGAAGCGCGGACGGCGGTGCCGGCCGATCTGGATGGTCAGTGGCCGCTGGCGCTGGCCAACATTCAGCTCGCGGTTTTTGCGGACTGCGCCGCGGACATCACCCGGCTGGTGGCTCCCGGCGGAAGGCTGATCGTGTCGGGCATCCTGCTGGAACAGAAAGACGACTGCCTGAACCTGTTTTCCGGATTTGAGGTGGAGGAACTGCGCGAGCGGGAAGGGTGGCTGGGCCTGCTGCTGCGCAGGAAGGCGTCGTGACGCGGATCCTTGTCGACGTGGAGGTGCAGTCCGGGCACAGCGTGTCCATTGCGGGAGACGAACTGCACTATCTGTCCGCCGTGCGCCGCCATCGGGTGGGCGATGAGGTGCTGCTGCAGACGCCCGCCGGCCGCGTATTCCGGGGTGCCGTTTCCAGCGTTGGAAAAGAGCGGGCGGACATGGTCGTGGCGGAGGAGCTGGCACCCGCGGCTGCGGCATCGCCGGTGCGCATCCTGTGTGCGGTGCCAAAGGGGAATATTTTTGACGACGTCATTCGCCAGTTGAGCGAGCTCGGCGTGGAGCGATTGACGCCCGTGGCCTGTGCCCACTCGACGGCATCTCCCGGCGAGGCCCGGCTGGACCGCTGGCGACGAATCGCAAAGGAATCCATCCGCCAGTGTCGGCGCCGGACGCCGCTCATCGTGGATGACGTGACCGGGCTGGCCGATGCGCTGCGCGATGCACAGGGAATACGCGTGATGTTTCATCCCGGGGAAGGGCGCACCGCCGCTGCCCTGCTGCAGTCCCGGATCGACGGCCCGGTCATCGCGGCCATCGGTCCCGAAGGGGGCTTTTCCGGGGACGAGGTGCAACTGGCCCTGGACGCGGGATTTGAAGCCGTTTGCTTTTCCAATCTGATTCTGCGCATCGAGACCGCCGCCGTGGCCGCCGCGGTACTGTGCGTCGCCATCACCGGCGGCATCGACCGCTGATCCCCGGCGAACCTGTTCGGGTTACATATTCAAGTTACAAGTGGAAAGATTCCGCGTTGTTGGATATGATTTCGCTCCCATGGGCGGATTGAGTTCACTTCTTGTTCAGGATCAGGTTCTGAGTGTCACGCAGATCGAGCAGACCCTGCAGCGGCAGGTGATTCTGGGCGGCGATCTGGCCACCAATCTGCTGGAACAGGGACTTCTGCGCGAAGATGTGCTCGCGCGGTATGTGGCAAAGGTGAACGACATGCCCGCCGCACCGGCCGAATTCTTCGACAATATCGATGATGAAGCGATCGCGTTGATTTCAAAGGATACCGCTGTCGCCCACCGGATGATGCCCCTCCACCGAAGGGACCAGGGACTGCTGGTGGCGGTGACGGGACCGGTGCCGGTGGACGTGACGGCGAAGGTCTCGGCCGAAGCGGGTTGCCCCCTGGAATACTGCCTGGTGCTGGAATTCCGCATGGCCATGATGCTGTCGCGGCATTTCGGTACGAGCATGCCCGCCCGCATGGCGGCGCTGCAGAAAAAGCTGGCACCGGCGGCAGTGGTCACTGCGGCACCGGCAGTATCTGTCGCGGCTGTTGCGACACCAGTGTCAACGGGCGGCGCGTCCGGGGCGCCGTTGTTCGTGGAATCGGGAAAACCCGCGGTCCGCGGCGAATCCACACGGAAGATCTTTTCGGGCAGTACGCCGCCGCCTCAGTCGGAGTCCCCGGTCGTTTCGGTGGCCGCGCCGGCAGTGGTTCCTGTGGAGAACGACGAACCGACCATGGAAGGACTGCAGGTGCCTCCTTTGGCGCAGCGGGATTCGACAGAACTGTTGGCGCCTCCGGCGTCCCCTCGGAGGGATTCGGCCGTGCCGCAGACAGTTTCGGTGATTCCGGCCTCAAAGAGCGCGCTCACGTATTCCCAGGCCATGGCGTTGCTCGAAACGGCGAAGGAGAGAGATGAGATTATCGATATTTTTTATCGATTTGCCCATCAGGCGTTCGAGTTTTCCATGCTGGCGGTGGTCACGGGGGACACGGCCTCCGGCCGCCTGGCCGGTTTTCGCGGTGAAGAGCCCGTGGATGCGGCTGCAGTCAGCATTCCGCTCAATCAGGGCGGGCTGTTCCAGGCCTGTGTGACGAGTCAGCGCGAACAGATCGGCGCCATGGAAGATACCACCGGCATGGATGTGCTCAATCAGCTCGGCCGGGATGTTCCCCTGAATGCAGCGGCGATTCCCGTCATCCTGAAAAAGAGGGTCATCCTCCTGTTCTACGGAGACAGTGCGCATCGAGGGGTCCGGGCGAATCGTGTGGAGAAGCTGATGGCGTTTTCGTCTGCCGTCAGTGCCGCGTTCGAACGGATCCTCATGGCCCGCAAATACGCGAGTTTTGCCGCATCCGAAAAATCCGGAACGGCATCGGTCCCGCCGGATGCCGAACGGGCCATCCGGGTGGATGCGACGGTCATGGAGCGGAAGAAGAAGCGGGATTTCTCTGCGTGGACCCAGCTGGCCACTGAACCGGTGCCGATGCCGGAACCCGCAGTGCCTCCCGCACCTGAACCGGTGCCGGAACCTGTGGTGGAGTTGATCCCCGAACCGGCGCCGGAACCTGTGTTGGAGTTGATCCCCGAACCGGTGCCGGAACCCGTGGTGGAATTGATCCCCGAACCGGCCCCACCGTCCGTGGTGGAGTTGATCGATGAACCGCCGCCTGCGTCGCCACCCGGGGCAGCGGACCCCCATGCCAGCGCGACGAGGGAGGACACGACCCTGCGCTTCGGTGTGGAATCGTCCAGAAAAGCGCAGGTTCCTCTGATGCCGGTGACGGCTGCGGCCCCGGTGTTGCTGCGGCCGGCCCCGGCGTCTGCGCCGCCTCCCTCCGAAGAAAAAAAATCGGAAGTCACGGTTCGCCCGGCACCGCGGCCGGAGACGGCGGGTGTCTACATGCACGTGGAAAAACGCGAAGAGCGGATGCATCGACGCACCAGCACGCCGCCGCCGGAGGCTCAGTCGACGAACCGATATCCCGCGGTGGACGACCTGAGCCGGAAACCATCCCGACCCCCCGCGCCGATTCCCCTCAATCGTCCTGTTTCTTCTGCCGCCAACCCGGTAGAGGCGACGAGTGTTCCTCCACAACCGGCACCGATTCCCCTGCAGCAGCGGGCGGACGGGCAATCCTCCGGAAGGGAACAGGCGGATCTGGAAGCACTGGTCCTCGAGCTGTTGAACGGCCGGGTCGACGATGGCATCGTGCGCCGCATTCTGGACGGAGGCGAGGCCGCCATCGCCCAGCTGATTGCTCATTTTCCCGGACCGCTCCTGTGCGATCGATTTCAGGAAATGACCCGTCTGCCGGCCGTGTCCTATCACGGACCCGTGCTGCGGACACTCTCGCTGTTCGAACAGCGGGCTGTGCCCTATGTGCTGCCCCTGCTCGAAAGCTTCGATTCGGAAATCCGCTTTTATGCCACGTTCCTGTTTTCGGAGATCGGCACCGCCGAAGTGCTTCCCGCGCTGGTGAACCGCCTGTTCGACAATGATCGGCAGATTCGCGCCGTCGCCATCGACATCATGCGGGAATATACGGGACGCCGGGAATACCGGCAGGCCATTGCGGAAGTGGCAATGGTGCTGGCGGGGGACAGTACCCCTCTCGAAAAGCGTCGCCTGGCCGCGGAAATCCTCGGCGAGTTGCGGGATACGGCCGCCATCGCACCCCTGGCCAGCATGCTGGGTTCAGTGGATGGCGTTCTGGCGGAGCGATGCCAGAGAGCCCTTGTGCGGATTACCTTCAACGACTTTGGTTTTTCCGAGCGCAAATGGATGAGCTGGTTTGCCGAGAGCCGGGACCACCATCGGATCGAGTGGGCCATCGAGGCCCTCACCCACAAGAATGAAAACATCCGCCGCATGGCCATGGGCGAACTGCGGCAGATTCCCGGCGATGAGGTGGAGTGGCCGCCGCCTCCCTACGACTTCAACCTGCGAAAGGAAATCCAGAGGCGATGCGTCGAATGGTGGAACGCGCGGGGACGCTCCGCATATCCGGTGTCATAGGCGGTTTCCGGTCCGTCCTTTCCCGCGAATGACCCTGGGCATCCTCGGCGGATCCTTCAACCCTCCGCATCCGGGCCATCTGGGCGTCGCCCGTGCTGCACTGGCAGCGGGTGCTGTTTCCAGGGTGCTGTTCGTTCCCTGTGCCGTCCATGCGTTCGGTAAACCCATGGAAAATTATATCCACCGTCTGGAAATGTGCCGCCGTCTCGTTTGCGGCGAGCCGGATATGGACGTCAGCGACATCGAAGGGCGCATCGACACGGGAGGTCGCACCCTGCTGATGCTGCGGGCCCTGCGAACGGAGATTCCCGACGGTCGGTGGCGGCTGCTGCTCGGTGCCGACGTCTGTCTGGAAACGGATCGATGGTATCAGTTTGACGAGGTGAAAAAGATGGCACCGCCCCTTTATGTGGGTCGCCGCGGTGTGCCGGTGAATGGACCGGACATGCTGGCGGCACCCGTGGAGGTCAGTTCGAGCGACATCCGCAGGCAGCTTGCACAAGGACAAATCCCCGCGGATCTGCTGTGCGAAAAGGTTCGAGACTATATCGTTATCAACCGACTGTACGGAGTAGAATGATGCCAAAAAAAGTATTCATCATCGGATGTGGGGCACTGGGGGCTTCGCTGGGTCTGGCGCTGCATCGGGCGGGACGGGACATCCTGGGCATTTACGACATTGATGCCCGCGCGGCACGGACGGCTTCGGAGCGCATCGGCGTCAAGGGTTTTGGCGGATCATTGCCCGAAATGATCAAGGATGCACAGACCGTCATTGTCACGGTCCCTGACGACGCCATCGCGACGGTTGCCCAGCAGGCGCAGGCAGAAGAACTCTGCGCGCCCCACCAGATCTGGATTCACTGTTCGGGGCATCTCAATTACCGGGTTTTTTCGGTGCTGGAAGGCCACGTGGCGGGAATGGGAACAATGCATCCGGCACATGTGTTTCCGCCCAGAGTGTGCACGGATATTCCCGAAAATGTGTACTTCGCGGTGGGAGGCAATCCCGCCGGTATCGAGATGGTTCAGGAGCTCGTGTCGCTGATGAAGGGACGTGTGCTTCTTGTGGATCCGTCGCTTCGACCGATCTACCACGCGGCCATGGTGATGGGCAGCAACTACGTGGTGGCACTGCTGGCCTCAGCCCGGGATGTCCTCTCCCACTCGGGTATCTCGGAGGGGGACATCGACGGCCTGTTGTTCGGCCTGGCACAAAGCGCCATCTCCCGTTCCCGCTCGCTGGGGCTTGACCATTCCCTGTCGGGCCCCGTTCGGCGCGGCGATGTGGGAGTGGTCGGCGATCACGTCAAGGTGCTGGCCCCCTGGCCGGACTTGCAGCACGTTTATGTGGAAATGGGAAAGGCCACCGTCCGCCTCGCGGCCCGACAGCCCGGCTACTGCCCGGATACCGCCGAAACCATTCTCGAAGTTTTTGAACGGGTTGATCAGAAACGCTGACATCTTCTGCATAGACGCGATGGCATCCGTTGATGCTTCCGCTGCAATGACGACTCACTGGCAGCGCCTGATTTTTCTGCTATCATTCCCTTATTCACACAGATGCATCCGGTTTCCCCGACACGGGAGGAGGACACCATGGATACCCATTTTGCGTCGGCACAGCGCAGCGATGACGCGCAGGTCGCAAAGCAGAGCGAGGCCGTGCTGCGTCATCCGGTGACCGGCGGTCTGCTGCAGCTCGTGAGCGGCATGCTGGCGGTTCTCAATGAGAATCGCCAGATTATCGCCCTGAATCACGAGGTGGCGCAGCGCTACGGTATTGAAGATCCGGAAGGCGTGCTCGGATTGCGACCCGGCGAGTGCCTTTCCTGTGTCCACGCGGACGACATGCCCGGCGGCTGCGGAACCGGGCCCTTGTGCGATTCGTGCGGGGCGGCCATTGCCATTGTCACTACCCTGACGAAGAACGAGCCCGCCCACCGCCGGTGTGCCATTGAGATCCGCCGCAACAACGAGCGGAGCGACCTGTACCTGGATGTCCATTGCATTCCGGTGATGGTGGACGGCTATCGATATCTTCTCCTGTTCATCCAGGATGTGAGCGGCGAGCAGAAGTGGGCGGTCATGGAACGGGCATTTTTTCACGACGTGAACAACATTCTGGCGGGTGTCGTTTCCATTTCCAACATGATGCTGCTGCAGTCCGAAGGAGAGTATCACGAACTGGCAGAAAAACTGTCCCGAGGCTCCCAGCGAATCGCCCGGGAAATGGCCATTCAACGGTGCCTGCTGGACAGCACCGGACATCAGTATCGCCCCGTGTGGAATACGGTGGACGCAAGGGAAGTCGTCGAAGAACTGGTGGCCCTGTTTGACAACCACCCCGCCGCCCACGGAAAGAATCTCGTCGTTCCGGTGGACATGCCATCCATTGTTTTTGAGACGGATCGCTCCGTGCTGCTGCGCATTCTGGACAACATGGTTGTCAACGCCTTTGAGGCGTCCGGGGATGCTGCAGACGTGATTATTTCATATGATAACCGCGATGACGAAATCAGCTTTTCGGTGTGGAATGAGGGGCAGATTCCCGCAGAAGTCGCGGGTCGGGTCTTTCAGCGCAACATCAGCACAAAGACAGGGAAGGGCAGGGGGCTCGGCACGTATTCCATGAAGTATTTCGGTGAAACCATTCTCGGCGGAAAGGTGCGGTTTTCATCCGATGGCGCGGGCACCGTCTTTACCTATACCGTGGACAAACAGCGGGCGTTCACCCTTTCGGATGGTACTCGCACCACGTCCACCGGCGACTATCTGTAGCTTTTTGCCCGTTTTTCTGTGACACCGTCGTTTCATGTGGGTTGAACTCGCGCTGCTGTCTGCACTGCTGCTGGGACTCTACGACGTGGCCAAGAAATGGTCCGTGCAAAAAAACGCGGTGCTGCCTGTTCTGTTCTACGCGAGTGTGGCGGGATTTCTCGCGGTGCTCCCTCTCGTGTTTCTGTCGTTCGTTTTTCCCGAAAGCATGGAGTCCATCGGCCTGCGGGTCGGGCTGTTGACATTCCGGGAGCATGTCCTTGTTTTCGCCAAGGCACTGCTGGTGGCAACGTCCTGGATCTGTGTCTACTTCGCCATGAAACACCTGCCCATTTCCATTGTGTCGCCCATCCGATCTTCCGCACCGGTGTGGACCGTTCTCGGCGCGGTGGTGCTGTTCGCCGAACGACTGTCGTCCTTTCAGTGGCTGGGCATCGGCGTTACCTTTGGGGCCTACTACGTCTTTTCGGTCATCGGAAAAGCAGAGGATATCCGCTTTCAGAACAACCGGTTTGTGCTGCTCGCCTTTGTCGCCACAATCACGGGAGCCATGTCGTCCCTGTATGACAAGGCGCTGCTCCAGCGGGTGCAGATTCCCCCCGGAACCCTTCAGGTCTGGTTTTCGCTTTATCTGGTGGTGGTGTTCGGTGCGGTCATGTTCTTCTTCCGGAAGGCCATCCGCCGTGGAACCCCGTTCGCGTGGCGGTGGAGCATTCCGCTCATCGGTGTGCTGCTCATTGCCGCGGACATGCTGTACTTCCGGGCCCTTGCCACCGACGGGGCCCTTGTGTCGGTGGTTTCCGTGGTCCGGCGCAGTTCTGTGGTTGTGGCGTTTCTGCTGGGAGGCGTGCTGTTCAAAGAGAAGTTCAAGCGATGGAAGGCCATTCCGCTGACCGGGGTGCTGGCGGGGGTTATTCTGATGCTGTTCCGGGGGTGAGCTGCCAGATCCCGCGTCGTGCAGCACGGGCTTCTTCTTCTGCGGTCCGGAACGCGACATCGTACTTTCTGCTCTTGCCGTACTTTGTCCAGTAAGCACTCATGCCCATGCGCACCAGCGTCACATTCAGATTGGTGTCTTCGACAAATACAGTTGCCAGCAATCGACCATATCCGTCGCGGGATTCTTCATCCGCCCGGGCGAACTCCAGAGCCACCTCACCGCCTTTTACCATTTCCTTCAGGGCTTCTCTGGCCTCGTCGTACAGTGGTTGACCCTTTTCCGGCGTGTTGATCTGCAGCAGGCGAACCTTTTCCCTGCGCACCCAGTTGTCGGGTTGTCGCTGGGTAACGATGATCGTGTCACCGTCGGTCACGTGAACGACGGTCCAGAGACGTCGATCGAAGGATGGTGACACGGATTCCGGTTCCTTTGTGGTGGATGGGCACATCGGACATTCGCATGCGGGGCAATCGCACACGGGGCACTCCGTAGCCTTTCCGGAAGGGGACGCCGCCGCCGGATGACAGGCCACGGCAATGAAGAGGACAGCCGCGCAGAAGAGGAGGGGAGACGAATCCCGATTCACGGCAGCTTTTCCTTTCTTGTGAACATGATCATCCATTTGAACAGAATGCCGAGTTCGTGGGAGACGAACATCTCACCTTGCGCAAAGTTGAAGATGGGACGGTAGTATACCTGCATGTAAAACAGGCGGTTTTTCTTCCGGGTGTACAGGGGAAGCCCGGCGCCGACAAAGATGTTCATCTGGTGGTCTGCCAGGTTGTCCCCGATTCCCACGCCGTAACCGGCTCCGATGTTGAAGAACATCAGATTGAGACCGGCTTCCACGCCGGGAATGAAGCCGGTGCCTCCTTCGGCAATGGGAACGCGGAGGAGCAGAGAACTCCAGAATGACAGCGGCCTGCGGATGCGCTTGAAGAACGATGCCTCCAGGGAAGGGACGAATCCGTGTTTCAGCACCGGCGAAAAGGACCATGCACCGCCGCCGCCGAAGGTCAACCCCAGGTCCGGATTCCACCCACCCGGCGGGGGCGTCCCTTTTGGATGAAGGGCGGAAGCGGTTGGGCTGCCGGCGAGGGCGATCAGCGCAACGGTGACGAGGAGCAGCCGTTTCATGACAGGCATCATACACACTTGAACGCTCCGGCGCAAAACAACGGGAGGTGAACCCGCCGGACCGCAGGACATCACTTCCAGCAATGCCGTTCAGGGAATCAGCAGCGTGAACCGGATACCGGGATGCAGCAGGGGCACGCCGAAGGTGCTGATCCGGGTGCCGGCCAGTTCGACGGTGGTCCTCGGAAGCTGGAAGCCTCCGTCGAGGAAGACGTTCACGCAGAGGCGTTTCCAGACGGACCACTCCATCTGCACCGAAGCGCCGAATGCGGCAACGACGGTGGATTCGGTCCGCAACGGCACATCCGCGGTACTGTGACCCCGGCTGCGGATGAATGTGGCGCCTCCGAAGACACCCAGAAACAGGCGCCAGCGGCGATGGGCGGGAATCGTCCAGCCAGACCGGGCCAGCAGGTGATGGATGGCCAGAGTGGCAGTGTGAACGTCGCTCTCGAGATCCCGACCGATGAATCCGAAGCTCCCCTCGATTTGTACCGAGACGGGACCGGGTCGCCATTCGAGGGTAATGCAGGGGGCGAGCCGGGCGGGGGCGCTGGTCGGATAGAACAGGCCGCCGATGCCGGCGCCTGCGGCGAAGCGATCGGTGGAGGTGCCGGGTGCCGGGGACACGGGAGCAGGTGGCGGAGGAAGGGGAAGGGGCGATGCCGTACCGCGCAACTCGAAAAGCGTTGTGCGGAACACTTCCAGCGTCTTGTAGGCCGCGACATCCGGGGATTCGGGCGATGAGACGTCCCGGATGCGCAGGCGCCGGTGCACGGAGTCCGTTGTCCCGTCTGCAATCTGGAGCTGGATGTCCGCCTGCACCGATTCGACGAGGGAAACCCGGACGGCACACTGGACACTGTCGTCCCGGAGAAGCGCTTCCAGGTCGGATCGCTGTTCCTCGGGTGAGACGCTGCGGCCGCTGCGGAACTCCACGTCAAATCCTTCCAGTCGGAACTCCCGGGCCAGCTTCTGCTCGGCTTCCGGCCAGGCGTCGTCGCTGCAGCATTCCACCCCGGAAACGACGATCACCCGTTCGGCCGCGCGGGCAGGACTGCCGGCAAACAGGAGAAGGACAAAGACGACGCACGAGATCCGGAGGATACACATGGGAGGAGCATACATCGACTCAGGGGTGCAGGACCATCCTGGCTTTGTTTTCGTAGAGGCCGCCGGGATAGAGGGTCAGGTAGGACTGCGCCACGCGGATGGACAGGTCCCGGCGTCCGATTCCGTCGTAGGAAGTCATGAGACGTCCATAGGCTTCCTCGGCCATGGGTCCCCGTGGCGCTTCCTTGAGGTAGGTGCTGAACCACTGGGCTGCTTGGGAGTGGTTTAATGCAATGTCCATGGCCGAACGCCCCAGGAGGAACGCAGCCAGTCGCGCCTTTCCCGAGTCCGGAAATCTTCCGCGCAGGGCAATCAGCGCGCCGTTGAAAACGTCCATGTCGCCGGTGGTGCGTGCCGCCTCCTGGAGCGCCCACAGGTCCGCGAGGGTTCCCTGCTGGAAGATCTGCGGGAGGCCTTTCCGGCGGGCGGAGGACAGGCAGGCCCCGGCGTCGTCCGGGTTGCAGGCGAAGGGTTGTTCGATGGCAGACGCGGCGGGTTCAGTGGTTGCAGTTTCCTTCGGGGTTGCTTTTTCGGAAAGTGCCGGTTCCGGACCCGGACGGTTCACACCGCTTCGGGCAGATTCCGGCGCCGGGCGATTGTCGATGGCGGCCGTGGCCTCCAGACGGAAGGTGTCCTGCAGGGCGTTTGCCAGCAGGGTACGCCCGGCGGTGAGTCTGATGCCGTGGTGTTCCAGTCCCTGTCCCTGCACCAGCACCACGCCCTTTGAAACGTCCACACGGAGTTCGCCGCTGCGGGTCTCCCACTGTACCTCGAATCGCGTGCCCAGCACGGTCACCTTGTAAGGGCCCGCGTGAATCCGCCAGCGGGTTCTGCCATTGCCGTTCACGGACGCTTTCACGCTGCCGGCGTGGAGTTCGATGGCGACTTCGCTGTCGTCGGCCCGGGTCACCCGGGCAGCGCTCTGCGGGAATACGCGGAATCGGCTGCCCTGGGCAAAACGGATGTCCGTCTGTCCGCCGTCGGTGGTGGCGACCCACGTACCCGCCCTGCCCGGTGCGGCGTCGGGGCCGATGGTGAACCGGAGGGGTGCCGGCGCGCGGGGAACCAGGAGCATGCCGGCAAGGAAGGCCGCGGCAAAGGCGGCAGCCACGTACAGCGGAATCCGGCTCCGGTTGCGGCCGATTTGTCGTTCCGCGAGGGACACGAAGATGTCCTCGTGTCGTGCCAGCATGGCCGGTTCTGCGCCGTCTCCGATGGCGTTCTTCACCTTCTGCGCGATGTCCGCAAATTCGTTTTCATGAGCCGACATGGGCGTTTTCTCCCAGACATCCGCAGAGGATGGCGTCCCTCCTCGCGATGTCCTTGAATGATTCTGTGGCCCGCCGGACGCGGCGTTTCACGGTGGCCACGGACCAACCGCTGATCCGGGCCATTTCCACAAGGGAGTGGTGTTCGAAATGCCGGAGGATGAATATCATCCGGTCCTCGGCACCCATCTGGTCCATGGCGAGGTAGAACCGGCGCGCCACCAGGCTGTCCGCGGGATTCCTCAGGTCAATCACCTCGGGCAGGGTATCCGATGCGGCCACTACCTGCCGGCGATATCGACGGCTGCGGAGTTCCTTCCGGACCGTGCGGAAGATCACGCTGTCGACGAAGAAGTCGAGCTTGTCCGGGTCCCGCAGCGACGACAGGGCACGGAGGAGGTTGACGAACACCATCTGCACCAGGTCGTCGTGGTCCCGGTCTGCACCGAGGAGACTCCACACCAGATGGCTGATGCGCTGTCCGTATTGCCGGTGAAATGCGGCAGCGCAGTCCGGGTCACCGGCGAGTACGCCCTTGATGAGTTCAGACCGGCTGCGCGTTTTTTCGAAGATATCCATCACTTGTTCCCCGGCTCCCCTGGTCAGTACCTCATTGTCGTAAATCGGCTCACGGGGGCAAAAAAAATCTGAAGGGGCTGTGGAAAGTCTGATGGCACTGGAATGGTTCCGTTGGCGGGTTGTCGACGGACAGGAATTCGCAGTACAACGGATGGATGCGGATGCGCATTCTGTGGATGGCTGTTCTGGTACCTGTTTGCTGCGCCGCCTGCGGCGAAAAGGTGCTTTCTCCGGTGGGCGGGATGGACACCGGCACTGATGCCGGGGCGGAGGACCCGGACAGCGCCGGAGGGCTGGTGCGGGTCAACGTGATGCCTGACGGCGGCGCCGGCACTGAAGATATCCTGGTGCCCGCTTCGTCCAACCCGGAAGGCATCCAGGGGCACTGGTATCCGTTTTCCAACGCCGAGTCGGACGTCGTGGTGATCGAGGCGGGGGCGGACCGGATCTGCGTTCTGGGGCAACTGGCCCTCGCGGGCGACGGCTGGGCCTTCGGCGGCCTGGGATTCGCCCCGTGCTATTCGGACGGGGACTTTGACCCGGCTTATACGGAGTTTGCCCTGGGCGACTGCCCGTTTGTGTCGGAGCTGGCCCGGCGGCTGGTGGGCGTTTCGTTCACACTGACGGGATCCGTACAGGAAGGCCTGCGCCTGGAGGCAATGGAGGTGGATGACAATAATCCCGCCTACTTTCTTCCCGGTGACGCGGGGAGCGGGGAGTATCTGTTCACGGATATTTCCTTCCAGATGGAAGAGGATGAACTCGTGATGGATCGGCTGCTGCGCATCCAGGTGATCCTGAACAGCGAGGCGGATCCTCCGCCGGAGCTGATGTTCTGCATCGAGGACATGCGCCTGCTGTTGACGGATGATTGAATCCGCGGCGATGGCCGGGTGGCCGTTTCTGCCCTTGTTGAGCTTTTTTTCGATGCCGGGGTACTTCGGTTGCAGCAAACGGTTTATATCAATCAACATATGGAGGAAAATGAGATGAAACTGACAATCATGACCCTGGCCCTGATGCTGGTTTTCGTTGTGCTGCCCGCCTGCGGCAACGACGACGGCAGCGACGCCGATTCGGACAGCGACAGCGATTCGGACAGCGACAGCGATTCGGACAGCGACAGCGATTCGGACAGCGACACCGATTCGGACAGTGACGTCGATTCGGACAGTGACGTCGATTCGGACAGTGACACCGATTCGGACAGCGACAGCGACACGGACAGCGATACCGACACAGACAGCGATACCGACACAGACAGCGATGCCGACACAGACGGGGATGACGATCCGTTCGTCATTTTTTATCAGGGCGTCAATCTCTCAGGCGCCGAACACGGTATCGATTACGACGGTTCGGAGGACTGGGGCGAAGCGACTCCGGGTATTGAAGGTTCCCAGTACGACTGGCCCAATCCCGATACCAATGATTCCATGGATGAGGTGGACGATTTTCTCGGTCTGGGTATGAATCTTTTTCGCGTACCTGTCCGATGGGAGCGCATTCAGCACACACTGAGCGGTCCGCTCGACACCGATTATCTTTCGAAGCTCCGCGACACCGTCGATGTGTTGCGGATGCGCGGTGCCACAATCCTTATCGATATTCATAATTACGCGCGCTACAAAAAGTCGAGCGATCCGGACGACGCCACCGCATCGGTCATCGGCGATCCGGGTGGCGCGAGCCAGGCCGATCTGGTGGATCTGTGGACGAAGCTCGCCGGTGAATTCGGGGAGGCAAACAGGACGAGTCCCGTCTGGTTCGACCTGATGAACGAGCCGGTGGGCATTGATGTGGCGGTGTGGGTGGATGCCGCGCAGGCGACCGTGAATGCCATCCGGACAGCGGGCGCGAAGAATGTCATTCTGGTTCCGGGTGCGGATTGGGACACGGCCAGCGACTTCGCCTGGTCGGACAACGCCGAATTGCTGCAGTCGGTAACCGATCCCATCGACAACCTGGTGTTTCAGGCGCATCAGTATGATCAGGCTCCGGCCTGCAATTCCAACCAGAATATCTTCCTCGAACTCATTGCACCATTCGAGGAATGGGCGCGTGACAACGGCAAGCGTGTATTTCTGGGGGAGACCAATACCGAGGATACTGCCGCGTGTCGAACGGCGATCAGCAATCTCATCTCACATCTGCACGAGAACCGCCTGGGCACTCCGGATGGTATCTGGATCGGCTGGGCCGCCTGGGCAGTGAATGCCCGGGGCGACTGGGATGTTCTGGACAACGAGGGTGGAGAAGGCTTCCTGGTCAGCACGATCGCTGCCCACCTGCCCGACACGTGCGACAGCGGCGCCGCTGATGGCGAAGAAACCGATGTGGACTGCGGCGGACTGTGCCGCCGGTGCGCCGCCGAGGCATCCTGCCTGACGGGCAACGACTGCATCAGCGGTGTCTGCAGCGGAGGCGTGTGCATCTGAGCAGCCGATGGGCCGGTCGGCAGGCCGGGGTGCGCGTCGTCCGTGAGGGGAATCCTACTTCTTCTGAAGGATGCGCTGGGTGTCGAGGAGGGCTTCGTTTTCGGGGGCGAACGTCAGTGCCTTTTCAACCACTTTCCGGGCTTCGTCCGGCTGCTCGAGCTCCATCAGGAGCTGGGCCAGATAGTTGTAGTACATGGGATTTTCCGGATAGCGGGCGATGGCCTTGCGGAACTGCTGTGCCGCTTCGTCGGGACGCCCCTGATCCTGAAACACCTGGGCCAGGTGCAGGTGCACGATGGGTAACTCGGGTTCCAGCTTTTCGGCTTTTTTAAATTCTTCTTCGGCTTCTTCCATGCGCTCCTGCTCGAGGTACAGATATCCGAGGCTGTTGTAGGACGACGGGTCCTTCTTATCGAGCTGCTTGGCCTTCTTGTACAGGGCCTCCGCCTCGTCAAATTCATCCTGATCGAACTGCAGGTCGCCGGCGAATACATAGGGCAGGGGGAATTTCGGATCCATCTCCATGGCGGTGTCAAAGCACTCCCCGGCCAGCTCCCAGCTGCGATCCTCGCTGCCCAGATCCTGAAAGACGGTGCCGATGCGCAGTTCGAGGCACGCCATGATGCGTTTGTTCGCGGTGCCGACAGCGATGCCCGTGTAGGCGTTGCGCAGGGACTTTTCGTAATTGCCGTCCTTCCATTCCTCGGTGGACAGCAGCAGGTAGTCCATGGCCGATCGCTGCCCGGCTTCCCTTTCCCGGGCCGCCCTGACCAGCGGATCCGACGAGAATTCCCCGTTGTGTTCGGCGTACTTCACCAGTTCAACCGCGCGATTGCAGTCGTCTGCAGAAGGTTCCACTCTTCCTTGATGCGTATTGTTCAAGCTCATTTGCTGCTCCCGTAATGAGGAATCGTTGATTCCGTTTTGACTGTACACGGGTTCCTTTCTTGGCACAACGGCGTTCAGTGGTACATTTGCCATACGTCTTTCGGGAGTGAAATTTTTATGGACGAAATCACCACTGCCGCCATTTCCGACGAACAGGCCTTCCGCCGCAGCCTGGAAGCCTCGCCGATGGGGGTGCACCTCTACCAGCTCACGGCGGACAACCGACTGGTGTTCACGGGCGCCAATCCCGCGGCGGACCGGATTCTCGGCGTCGACAATCAGCAGTTTATCGGCATGACCATCGAAGAGGCCTTTCCACCCCTGGCGCAGACAGAGATCCCCTGGCGATATCGCGCGGCGGCGAAGGACGGCATTCCGTGGAGCACCGACCAGATTACTTATCGGGACGGAGAGATTTCGGGCGCGTTCCGTGTGGTGGCTTTCCAGATCGGTCCAGGCCGGATGGCCGCCCAGTTTCTGGACATTACCGATCAGAAAAAAACAGAATCCCGGCTGAAGCTCTTTGAAGAGGCCGTCGGGAGCAGCACCATCGCCATCGGCATGTCCACGCCGGAAGGTCGCCATTTTTATCAGAATCGGGCCTTTGACGAGTTGTTCGGCGAGGTGGGGCCCGATCCGTCATCCGTATATGTGGTTCGGACAGTGGCAGAGGAGGTGTTCGGCCGCCTCATGAGCGGTCGCTCGTTTGAAGGGGAATTGAAGATGCACTGCCGCGGGCGGGTGCGGGACATTTTTCTGCGGGCCTATCCGAGTTTTGACGAAGACGGGCAGATTCGAGCGCTGGTGGGCATCCATTCGGATGTGACCGAGCAGAAGCAGTTTCTGGAAATTGCCCAGATGAATCAGAAGATGGAGGCCCTGGGCGTCATGGCCGGCGGCATCGCGCACGACTTCAATAACCTGCTGGGCGGGTTATTCGGGTATGTGAATCTGGCGCTGAACGCACAGGAAGAAGGGCGCTGCGACGGCGACCACCTGAAGAAGGCGCTGTCGGTGATGGAGCGGGCCCGGGCCCTGGCCGGTCAGCTGCTCACGTTTTCGAAGGGCGGCGAACCGGTCAGAAAAGTGCAGGCGGTCCAACCGTTTCTGGAAAGCAACGTGCGATTTGCCCTGAGCGGTGCCGACGTTTCCTGCTCGTTCGAGTTCGAGAGCAATTTGTGGAATGCCCGGTTCGATGAGCATCAGGTCGGGCAGGTCGTCAACAACCTGGTGATCAACGCGGTACAGGCTATGGCCGGCGGCGGCGCGTTGCGGGTGAGGGCCGGAAATGTCACGCTGGCGGAGGGCACGGTGGAAGGACTGTCGCCCGGACCCTATTCGAAATGGTTGTTCGAGGATTCGGGCACCGGCATTCCATCCGAACTGGTGTCCCGGATTTTTGATCCCTTTGTGTCGAACCGTCCGGGAGGGCACGGCCTTGGACTTGCAGTCAGCCACTCCATTGTCCGTCGCCACGGAGGCAGCATCTCCGTTGCATCCACGGGTCCGGGTGGAACGTCGTTCTGCGTGATGCTGCCCGCGTTTCCGGGAGCAGACTGGAAGCAACCCGTTGAAACAGAAATTCATCATGCCGGGCAGGGACGCGTGCTCATCATGGACGACGAACCGGTGCTGCGGGAGGTGCTTGGCGAGTTTCTGGGCGGGATGGGCTATGAGGTGCTGGAGACATCCCGCGGTGAAGATGCGGTGGCGCAGTTTCTGTCGGCGCAGGCGGCACAACGGCCGTTCTGCGCGGTCATTCTGGATTTGACCGTGCGGGGAGGAATGGGGGGAAAGGAAGCGGGGCTTGCGATTCGCGCGGCGGATGCCCACGTGCCGATGTTTGTGGTCAGCGGTTACGGGGAGGACGGGGTCATGGCCGATCCGGGGAAGTCGGGATTCACCGACAGCCTGCGAAAACCTTTCGATCTGCCGGCGCTGGCGGCACTCCTCAACCGCCATCTTTCACAGTGAACCACCGTCAGCCGGATTCTTCGCCCACGGGGCCATCGCCCGCCTGAATGCGCCGCAGCAGTTCGTCCTTCAATGGGTGGATGGCTGGCTGGGACAGGGTTGGATCATGTGCGGTGATATCCAGTGCATCCTGCCGGGCCGCTTCCAGCAGTTCCGCATCCCGCTGCAGGTTGCCGAATACGAAGCCGGGGAGCCCCGCCTGGCGACGTCCATACAGCTCTCCGGGACCCCGGATTTCCAGATCCCGCCGGGCGATGAAGAATCCGTCGTTGGAAGCCGTGAGGGTCTGCAGGCGGGCGTGGGCCGCTTCGCTGTCCGGATTGCCGCACAGAAAGCAGATGGAGGGGCGATGACTGCGTCCGATGCGTCCCCGGAGCTGATGGAGCTGCGCCAGACCGAACCGTTCGGCGCCTTCAATCAGCATGACCGTGGCCGTGGGGACGTTCACGCCCACTTCGATGACCGTGGTGCACACGAGGACCGCCACGCGGCCGGCGAGGAAATCATCCATGACGGCGGTGCGCGCATCTTCGGACAGGCGGCTGTGGAGAAGGCCGACCCGGTCGCCCCAGCGCTCCTTCAGGCGGGCAAACGTCTGCTCGGCGTCACTGACATCAAGGACGTCCGACTCCTCAATGATCGGACAGACCACGTAGGCCTGCTCGCCGCGTTCGATGGCGCTGTCGATGGTGGCAAGGGCCACTTCCCGCTCGTCCGATGACAGGGTGCGGGTGGCGATGGGAACGCGGCCGGCGGGCAGTTCGTCGAGGATGGACATGTCCAGATCGCCGTGGATGGTCAGGGCCAGGGAACGGGGAATGGGCGTGGCGGTCATGACGAGCAGGTGGGGCGAACGTCCGTCCGCGGCCTTCTCCGACAGACCCAGCCGCTGGGCCACGCCGAACCGGTGCTGTTCGTCCACGACGGCGAGGGCCAGTCGGTGGAAATGAACCGATTCCGACAGCAGGGCGTGGGTGCCGATGGCCACCTGGATGACGCCGGATTCCAGGTCCTTCACAAATTTCCGGCGGTTGCTCGAACGGGCGCTGCCCATGTGCAGGGCGGCGCGGATGCCGGCGCGGTCGAGCAGAGGGCCCAGCGTGCGCATGTGCTGTTCCGCCAGAATTTCGGTGGGTGCCATCAGGGCCGCCTGATATCCCGCCCTGGCGCAGGCGAGGAGCGCACACAGGGCCACCATGGTTTTACCCGAGCCCACGTCTCCCTGCAGCAGCCGCCGCATGGGTGTGGATCGGCCCATGTCCGCCAGAATTTCGTCAACTGCCCGCCGCTGGGCATCCGTGGGCGAGAAGTCCATGGCCCGGCCCACGGTTGTTGCGATGTCGTCACCCGGAGGGATCGGCGGTGCCGGCCGGCGGGTCTCTGTGTTGCGGCGTATGGCGAGGGCCAGTTGCAGATAGAAGAATTCGTCAAAGATGAGGCGGCGGTGGGCCGGCGAGCAACCGTCAATCCATTGATCCAGTTCGGCCATGTCCGCGGAGTCCGGTGGGCAGTGGACCTGTTCCAGTGCATCGGGAAGGGAAAGCAGCGCATGGCGGCGGATCAGGTGCGCGGGCATGGGATCCGTCAAAAAATCGCCCACCCGGACGAGGGCGGAGCGGACCGCCTTTTCCACAATGGCACCCGGCACGCCGTCAATTTCCGGGTAAACGGGTACGATGCGGCCGATGCGATCGCTGCCTTCCTGTGTTACCACCACTGGATGGGCCATCTGCAGCCGGTCCTTGAAACGCGCGGTGAGCCCCGCAAGAATCAGCGGTGTTCCCTTTTCAAAAGCATCCGTTCGCGGGCGGCGGTTGGTAAACCACATGGCCGACAGCCGGTGGCCTTCGTCATCGACAACGACTTCCAGTATCCGTTTCCACGGTCGACCGTAACTTCGCACCTGCACGACCGTGCCGCGGGTAACCGCCCGCATGCCCGGCTGGAGGTCCGGAATGGGGGTGATGGTCCGACGGTCGTCGTAGCGGCGCGGCAGCAGAAACAGCAGATCCACCGGCGTCGCGATGCCGCGGCTGGCCAGTCGCGCGGCGGTTTTCGGGCCCACACCCCGGATGGACAGCATCCGTTCGTCAAAGGGCAGGTGAACAGGGTCGGGCGCGGGTTCGTCTTTGCTGGTGCAGCGAGGTGCTTTTGCAGGTGCATGGTCTTCCAGCCACATGGACAAACCGTGCAGGTAACGCTGAGCCCGGGCCAGAACGACCCGCCGGTTCATCCCGGGAAGGGACTGGCGGTCGTCGAGGGTGCGGGTAAAGGTGTCGAGCTTTGTCTGATCCGGGTAGTCGGGCCACTGGCGCAGAAGGGCTGTGTCCGCCAGGGCATCGGGCAGGTCCGCGGGATCCGGTCCGTCCATGAGGGCACGGGCGACGACACTCCGCAGGCGGGCGATGGCAGCAGTGATTTCGGCAATGGGAGGCGTATTGCGCAAGGCCCGAATCAGAATTCCACTTCAACGATTTCGACGGTGCGGGCGCCCGACGGGGTGCGGATGACCGTTTCTTCGCCCGCTTCCTTTCCGATCAGCGCCCGGGCAATGGGCGAGCTGATGGAGATGGTTCCTTCGTCGATGCTGGATTCGTCATCGCCCACGATGCGATAGGTGGACACCTCGCCGGTTTCCGGGTTTTCGATGGTCACTTTTGCGCCAAAGACCACCCGATCGCCGGACAGTCTGGAGATGTCGATAACCTCTGCGCGGGCGATGCGATCTTCAAGATAGTTCATCCGCGCTGCGATGAGGCCCTGTTCTTCCTTGGCCGCGTGGTATTCCGCGTTTTCGGACAGATCGCCGTGGGCGCGGGCTTCTTCGATGGCCTTTACGTTGGCCGGGCGCTTCACTTCCCGCAGTTCCTTGAGCTCCAGTTCCAGTTTTTTCCGGCCTTCCGGCGTCATCGGATATTTGTCCATGTCAGGTCTCCTTGTATGGAATTCTCAAAATGGAGGCCGTCAGATTTTGATGGGATAGGAAAAGGTGAACGTGGGCTTGCTGAATGCGGGGAATCGCGCGGTGCGACGGGCGATGGTGGAGACGCAGCGGCCCAGAGTGTCCGTGGCATGTTCACCCTGAGGAACGGCATCCCGGACCACGCCGTTGCTGCCGACAATGACGCGGACCATTACCGTGCCGCTCTCCGTTTTACCGCAGGTCGCGCGCGCCTTGTTCTGGACGTCTGCCATGGTGCTCGTCACCTGGTCCCGGGTGGGCTGCTCCGGCAGGCCGCCGGTTTTGACGGCGCCTCCGCCGGTCAACAGGGTATCGAGTTCGGATGTCTTGCCCGTACCAGAAGTCGTGGTGTCGGTCTTTGTTGCCGTGAGGGACTTATCCAGTTTTTCCGTGAGGCTCTTCGTATCGGTGGCCTTTGTATCCGAGGGGGCGGGTGTCTCCGTTTTTGACCCGGTCGTACTGGTCGAAGCGGTGCGTCTGGACGAACGTCGCCGCCGCCGGTCGGGGGTTGCTTTGTCTTCTTCGGCGCCGGCTTCCTCCTCGGAGAATTCCATGCCGATTTCTTCTTCGTTGACAGCTTCCCCGGCCCGGTTGGCATCGATCTGTTCCTGCAGCTTCTTCTGGGCTGCCAGGTCGCCCGATGCCTTCGCCTGTTCCATCATGGCGTTGAGCCGGGCTTCCATGGCCGCCAGTTCCGCATTGCCCGGACGATCATCTTTTTTGCCGGTGATGATAATGGCGGCCGCGACAGACCCCCCGACGATGATTGCGGCAATGATGGCAATGAGGGCGATGGGGGCCTTTTTCGCCGGTGCAGGGGCCGCCATGGCAGTTTCCGGCATGGGTGCGCCGAATCCCGACTGTACCGGCATGCCACCCATGGAGGGTCGGGCCACCGGGGCCTGTCCCACCGGGGCCGGGCCTGTATGGGACACCCGACTGGCCCGGTTCTGGGCCTCGACCATAGCAGCCAGATTGATCAGGCCTGAGCCGGCCTCGTTGCGTTTCTGGTCATCGTTGAGCTGGTCGTAGTCGTCCGTGGGCGCGCCGCTTTTCTGGCCGAGGAGCTCCTCAAGGGACATGTCCCCCGCGTTTTTCTTTGTTTTATCTGACGTGCTCACTGACATGACCTCCGGATGGGTGAATGCTGACTGAACCCATTGATCACAGGACGTTTGAACCCGCATGCGGGATCTGGAGAAATTTTAACGGGAATGAACCGGCCGGTTCAAGTTTCGGGCAATCCGTCGCACTTCTCCGGCGTCGGCGCAGGACGTTACCAGCAATTGACGGGCGGAATCAAGCGGATTAAACGAGAGCCGACGGGAGGTTCCGGCGCCTATTTCCATGGGTCCGAATAATCGATGGTGCGCTTCTTCTGGATGATGATGTCCAGAGAGAGGGTTTTCCCGGAACGAACAAATATCGTTTTCTTATAGACGATTTCAGACCGATCATTTTTGAGCATCAGTTCATAAATGCCGGGTCGGATGTCGAAGGCCACGGGGGTCGGCCTGGCAATGGCGAATCCATCCACATAGGCGGTGAGCCGCTCGGGTGTAGTGGTGAGGAATACGGTGCCGGGTTCCGCGTTTTCTGCGGGCTGGTGAATCTGAATGTCGTTCTTGAGTTCGATCTTCGGCTTATCCTGAACGGGCTTCTTCAGAACGATGTTGGTGCGGAAGACCTTGTCCTGCACGATACGGATGCGCGCGCGATAGCTGTCATACCCCTGTTGCTCCAGAACCACGTCGTGTTCAGTGGCGGGAATTTCCAGGAGGATGGGGGTTGTCCCTTTCATTTTACCATCGACGTACACCAGGGCGCCGCTCGGATCAGAGGTGATGTTCAGAATGCCGGTCTTCACCTGCGACAGGGCGGGAAGGGCAACAGTCAGGGAGATCAGGACGGCAATGGTCCGCAATGTTTTCAACGATTTCTGGTATTCGATATCAAGCATTTGGTCACACGGGAATTGCAATCTCCATAAATTGGACTAACGTGTCGTTGCAGAATTTACCCTCGTCTTAAAAGTAGTCTCTTTTTGTGAAGATCGGAAGACGCAATGTATGAAATTTATCGGGAATGCACCTTCGCGGCATCCCATCAGCTGCGGAATTACAAGGGCAAGTGCGAGCGACTGCACGGCCACAACTGGCGGGTCGGCATTCATATTGTCGGAGATGCCCTTGATGAAGCCGGCATGCTCATGGATTTTCGCGAACTCGATGCCGTTCTGAAGGAGGCGCTGGAGTCGTTTGACCATCGCCACCTGAATGAGGTGCCGCCGTTCATCGATGAAAGCCCTTCGTCAGAGCGCCTGGCGGCCGAGCTGTTCACCCGGGTGTCCGCGCGACTTCCGTCGCACCGGAATGTCCGGGTCCGATGCTGCGACGTCTGGGAAAACGATCTGTCCAGGGCCCGGTATTATCCCGGCAGCCTGTGAACCCGGAGTTGACATCGCGGTCTCTGCCGCATTATCCCCCTACCGTGATGCGGATGGTAATCATGCTTCTGTTGCTGTTTTTCCTGGCGGGGCCGGGCTGTGCGGAGACCCGGGCGCAGGATGTGCCGTCATCGAAAAACCGGGTGTCAATCGTGGACGGGCTCGGCAGGGCCGTAACACTTGATCGGCCGGCCGTCCGGATCGCCTCCCTGTCGCCGGGCATGACCGAATCGCTGTTCGCCATCGGCTGCGATGACCGGGTCGTGGTGCGGGATCGCTGGTCCGATTTTCCCGCTGCAGCGGTGCGTCTGCCCGCCGTGGAAGGGGTGAATCCATCGGTGGATGCGGTGGCCCTCTACCGTCCCGATCTGGTCATCCTGTATTTCAGCGACGACCGCCATGCGGCCGCTTTTGAGGTGCTGGACATTCCGGTCGCCATATTCGATCCGCGCAATTACGATCAGGTCGCGTCGGACATTGAGAAGCTGGGCGTTCTCTGCGGGCGACCGGATCGGGCGGCAGAGCTGGCCCGGACCATGCGCGAACGCCGCGATGCGGTGCGGCAGCGGACAGCGGGAATGTCACCCCTGCGGGTCTATGTGGAGGTGGACGGCGCCGACGATGCGCGCCCCTGGACGGCGGGCCCCGGTTCCTTTGTCAACGAGCTCATCGAATCTGCCGGCGCGGTGAATGTGTTTGCCTCCCTGGAGCGACCCTTCGCTCAGGTGAGCCTGGAAGAAATTCTCCGGGCCCGACCGGATGTCATCCTTCTGGCGGGCATCGCCGGAGACCCGCAGGCCGCCCGCGAGCGGTTGTCCCGACGTCCCGCCTTCTCCCTGCTGCCCGCGGTGAAAATGGGGCGGATCATCCACCGGATCGACAAGGATCGGCTGACCCGGACAGGTCCCCGCCTGGCCGACGGTCTGGAAGAACTGGCCGCAGCCCTCCACCGCATGGACCGCCATCCGTGAACCGCCGCAGCGCGATACTCGTCGTCGTCGGCCTGGTCATCCTCGCCGCTGCTGCCTATGCTGCGGTTGCCGTGGGCATCCGGGACGGTCGGATGCTGACGGAGCCGGGCTGGCCGGTTGCCCTGTGGTCGGGAAACGACGGCCTGATGGCCGAAGTGATCCGGCATCTCCGCCTGCCCCGTTGTGCGGCGGCGCTGCTCGCCGGTACGGCCCTCGCGGTGTCGGGACTGCTGCTGCAGGGGATCACGCGTAATCCTCTGGCGGACCCGTTTCTGCTGGGCATTTCCGGTGGGGCAGGGCTCTCGCTGGTCATCGTCAATGCGTTTCCCTTTCTCACCGATCTGTTCGGCTGGTGGATTCTGCCGGCGGCCGCCTTTGCCGGCGCCCAGGGAGCTACCCTCCTCGTGCTGTTTCTCGCCCGCGGGACCGGTGGAAAGGTGTCGGTGATGGGCCTCGTGCTGGCCGGTGTCATCATCAATGCGTTCTGCGCGGCGCTGATGACGTTTCTGGTCATGCAGTTCGAACCCCTGCGGATGAAGGCGACCAGCATCTGGCTGGCGGGCGGCATCGGCTACTTCCGCTGGAACAATCTGGCACTGGCCGCGGCATTGATCGGCTTCGGGCTGATTTACACCCGCCTGCAGGCCGCATCCCTCAACGCGTTCACTCTGGGCGAAGAAGGGGCCGCGCTGGTGGGCGTGGATGCCACTGCGGTCCTGTATCGCTCCACCTGGGTGGCCAGCATCCTGGCGGGAACAGCGGTATCCCTGGGCGGGCTGATCGGCTACGTGGGGCTGCTCGTGCCCCACATGGTGCGCCTGTTGGCCGGACGGGATTTCCGGAACACCATTGTGCTGTCGGCCATCGGCGGCGCACTGATGCTGCTGATTGGCGATACGGCGGCCCGGGTGCTGCTGGCGCCGGAAGAGATTCCGGTGGGCATCCTGGCCGCGCTGATCGGCACACCGCTGCTGCTGGCCCTGCTGGCGCGGGAGCTGCGGAGCTAGGCCATGGGGATATTTCAATTGTCGGAGTTGTCCTGCGGTTATGGCGCGCTTCCGGTGATATCCGTTCCGTCGCTGGTGCTGGAGCGGGGCGAGGCGATGACAGTGGTGGGGCGGAACGGAGCGGGCAAGAGTACCCTGCTGCGGACCATTGCCGGACTGGCGGCACCTCTCGCGGGAACAGTGCGCTTTGACGGCCTTGATCTGCTCTCCCTGCGTTCCGCGGAACGGGCCCGGCACGTGTCGATGCTCACCCAGATGGAGTCCCTCGATCCGTCCACCACTGTGCGCGAACTGGTCAATCTGGGTCGGACTCCCTGGCTCGGGCGGTTCGGGCATTTTTCGCGCGAAGACAGGCAGATGGTCGACCGGGCTCTCGATACCTGCCACCTCAGCGCTCTGTCCGACCGCCCTCTGGGGCGCGTGAGCGGCGGCGAGCGCCAGCGGGCACGGCTGGCCATGGTGCTGGCCCAGAACACGGGCATTGTGCTGCTCGACGAATCGACCAACCATCTCGACGCGGCCCACCGGTACATGCTTCACGGCATTCTGCGCCGTATCCGCGACGAACAGGGGTGCATCGTGCTGATGGCCTGTCATTCCCTCCTGGATGCGGAGCGCTTTGCCACGGGAATCCTGCTGCTGCGCGAGGGCGGTGTGGAGCGATTCGATGTGGGGGAGGCGGATCGCCTCCGGGCCCGTATTGTCGAGGACACCGGCGTCCCGCCGGAATGGGTCTACTAAGTTCCCGGGGTCCGGATCCATTGCGCAAACTGCGACAGGGCTGCGGCCCGGTGGCTGATGCGCTGTTTCACGTCCATTCCCAGCTCGGCCAGCGTGCAATCAAATCCGTTTGGAATGAATACCGGATCGTACCCGAATCCGCTGTCGCCGCGGGGTGAAAACGAAATCCGTCCCCGCAGGATGCCATTGAAGGTGCGGATGTCGCCGTCCGGTTGCGAAAAGGCAATGGCGCAGTGGAACGCGGCGGTGCGACGGTCCTCGTTCACGCCGGTCAGTTCTTCGAGGAGCCGCCGGTTCCTGTCGCCGTCGGTGAGCCCGGGACCGCCATAGCGGGCTGAATGAACGCCGGGACGACCATCCAGCGCATCGACGCAGAGGCCGGAATCATCTGACAGGGCGGGACATCCGGCGGCGCGGGCCACGGCGATGGCTTTTTTGCGGGCGTTTCCTTCAAAGTTGTCCGCATCCTCCACAATGTCCACGCGTGCGGGCAGGTCGGACAGCCCGATGACCGCGAAGCCCATACCGCAGACGAGGTCTTCGATTTCGGCGATTTTGCCTCGATTGGACGTGGCGATGACCAGGCGGGTCAACGGATGGTCTCCGGTCGCTGGATGAGGGTTTCCGGCGCGATGTCGAGGGACCGCAGTACCTCCTGCTGGGCGGCGATGCGGGCGGCGATCCCCGTGAGGGCCAGGGTCGTCATCCGGTTCAGGGCGTCGGCCGAAAACAGGTCGCCTTCGCCGGTTCCCTGAATTTCCACGATGGCGCCGGATTCGTCCCCGGCCAGGTTCAAATCCACGTCCGCGGCGGAGTCTTCTCCGTAGTCCAGGTCCAGCAGGCATTCGCCGTTCCGGATGCCCGCGCTGATGGCTGCGATGTGCCGCTTCATGGGATGGCTCTTCACCCGGTTTTCGCGCTGCAGCCGATCCAGTGCCAGGGCCAGGGCAACCCAGCCGCCAGTGACGGCTGCCGTGCGGGTACCGCCATCCGCCTGAATGACATCGCAATCGACGGTAATGGTGATTTCGCCGAGGCGCGCGGGCCAGACACTGGCCCGCAGACACCGCCCGATCAGACGCTGGATTTCCTGGGAGCGGCTGGAGGGCCACCTTCCGAACTGGCCTTCCCGCTGGTTGCGGGTGGCATTCGCCCGGGGCAGCATGGCGTATTCGGCGGTCACCCAGCCCTTTCCCTTGCCCCGCAGCCAGTCTTTTACCCGGTTTTCCACGGAGGCCGTGCAGATGACTTTTGTATCGCCGGTTTCGATGAGCACGGAGCCTTCCGGGTGTCTGAGATAGTGCGGCGTGATGATCGTCGTGCGTCCTTCGGTGTTGCTGATGCGGCTCATGGTGCGGTCTCCTGTGGATTGCCATCCGTTTCAAGGAATACGGTGAAGACGGCCCCTCCGTCGTCGCCATTGCGGTAGCGGATTTCTCCGCCGTGGGCCAGGCATATCTGTTTCACCATTGCCAGGCCCAGCCCGGTGCCGGTGCTTTTTGTGGTGAAGAACGGATCAAACACGTGGGGCTGCATGTCCGCGGGAATGCCCGGACCGCTGTCTTCCACGGCCATGAATATCCGTTCCCCTTCCAGTCCCGTCCGGATGGTGATGCGGCCGCCGTCCGGCATGGCCTGCATGGCATTGCGCAGCAGGTTGACAATCACCTGTCGCATCTGTTCGCGGTCAAACACGGCGGTGTCCGGCCGGGCATCCGGGACGAGATCGGCAACGATGTGGCCGCTGTCCAGCTCCGCGGCCATGAATTCCAGGTTGTCTCCGATGAGCTGGTGAAGGGATGCGGGCGCGGAGACCGGAGCGGGCAGGCGGGCAAAGCGCAGGTAGGTTTCGGTGATGCGGGTCAGGCGCTCGATTTCGTCCTGCATGGCGCGCAGCAGCTGGCGGGCATCGCCATCGCCCACGGCGGCTTTTTCCATTTCTTCGCGCAGCAGGTCCGCGTTCAGATCGAGGGACGTCAGCGGATTGCGGATTTCGTGGGTGACCTGGGCGGCGATCCGTCCCGCCGTGGCCAGACGTTCGGAGAGGCGCAGCTTTTCGTCCCGCTCGAGGAGGGCGGAGGTCATGTGATCGAAATTGACCGCGAGGGCACCGATTTCGTCATCCCGGTGAATGGCCGTGCGGGTGCGGAAGTTGCCCGCGGCCACCTTGGACACTGCTTCCTGCAGCTGGCGGAGAGGGGCCAGCAATCGCCTTGTGGACAGGATGATGAGGACGCCGATCAGGAGGGCAAGAGATCCGAGGCCCGCCAGTGCCGCCGTGGCCGTGTTGCCGTCCCGGACCGCCGTGGACGACAATTCGAAGATGTGGGTCCGGATGTCGTCGCCGATGCCGGCGAGGACGCGGTTCAACAGGCGCTCCGACCGCTTCAGGGCTTCGAGCTCAGCGGTCACGTTTCCTTTGCGTCCCATGTCCAGCTCGGTGAACAGCGTGACAAATTTGTTTTCGTTCAGGCGATAGCGACGGCGGACGTCGCGGAGGCGATTGCGGAGTTCTTTAAGGAATGTGCGTTCGGCGGTGGAAATGCCGGTGGGCGGCGTCAGGGCGTGGTCGATGAGCGAGATGAGACGGCTCAGTGTTTCGGGACGATAGCGGCGGGCCGCGTTGAGCCATTCCCGCGTCATGGGGTGGTTGGGTTCCTGGGCGAGGCGGTCTGTCAGCGTATTGAAGATTATCTGGGTCGACTGGATTTCCGAGGTGCCGAGGGCCAGGGGAATGTAGGTGGTGTTGATCAGCTCCATCTCGGCCACGGAGTTCCGGTACAGAAAGACGCTGTAGGTGACGAGACCGGAAAACAGTGCCACGATGGCCGACAGGCCGATCACGACGCGGGTGCTGACCGAATGCCGGATAACGGCCTGCGGTCTGTCCGGATCGGAAGGGCCGCGCATGGCGTGTCAGTCCGGAATGGGGATGCCGCGCTCAACGCAGCGGGAGCGGTAGGATTCGATGCCTTCGAGAAAGGCGATGGCCACGTCCGGATCGAACTGGGTTCCGCAATAGCGCTTGATTTCCTCCACCGCCGACTCGTGCCGCAGGGCTTTGCGGTAGGCGCGATCAGATGTCATCGCATCGTAGGCGTCCGCCACCGAGAGAATCCGGGCGACCAGCGGGATGTGTTCGCCCCGGAGACCTGTCGGGTAGCCGTTGCCGTCCCACCGTTCGTGGTGGAACTCCACGCCGGGAATCAGCTTGTGCAGGAATTCGATGGGCTCCAGGATCTGTTTGCCGAAGGTGGGATGCAATTTGAAGATTTCGTATTCTTCGTCGGTCAGTTTGCCCGGTTTGTTGAGGTTCGTGTGACAGCCCAGCTTGCCGATGTCGTGCAGCATGGCCGCCTGTGTCACGATTTCGAGGTCTGCCTCTGACAGACCGAGGGCGGCGCCGGTGATCTTGGAATAGATGGTGACCCGGTCGGAGTGGCCGGCGGTATAGGTGTCCATGGCTTCGAGGGCGCGAGCCAGGGCGAGGATCGTCTGGTTGAAGGACTGCTTCAGGCCTCCGTACAGTTCCGCATTGTCAATGGCGGCGGCCGTACGGGAGCCCAGAATTTCCATCATTTTGCGCTTACCGATGGTGAAGTGGGAATCCTGATCGCAGGTGAACGCTGTCAGGAAGCCGATGTCCTCCTGGCGGGCAACCAGGGGGCTTACCATGAACGACGTGAGGTTCTTCGGCGGCACGTCAAAATATGCTTCCGCATCTTCATTCCTTGCCAGGATGGTCCGTCGCGCCCTGATTTCCTTTACGATGGCCTCGATATTCAGCTGGACGCCGAACACATCGGATTTCGCCCGCGGGTGAATCTGCCGGCTTTCGATCGTGAATCGGTCGGTGTGCTTGTCCCGCAGGTTCAGGCCGACGAAATCGCAGTCCAGATTGCGGATGAGGGTGCTGAGGATGGATTCGATGATGGCGTCCAGCGAAAGGGTGGCCTGCAGCTCTTCAGAGAGCTGGTGCAGGGACAGGATTTCCTTCAGCCGTACGTTTTCCGAAATGAGGCGCTGCTTTTCCATTCCCCGCTGGACAATGTGGACGACTTCTTCAACCTTGAACGGTTTCAGGATGTAATCGTAGGCGCCTTTTTTCATGGCTTCGATGGCGGTTTCCACTGTGCCGAAGCCGGTCATGATGACCGTCAGGAGGTTTTCGTGGTGCTCCTGAATGTATTCCAGCAGCTCGAGTCCGCCCATGTTGGGCATCTTCAGATCGGAGATCACCATGTTGAAAGACGACTCGGACAGCCGCTCGATGGCGGCGGCGCCGTCCGGTGCGGTGGTCACGTCAAACCCTTCCAGGGTCAGAAAGTCGGCCAGAATTTCCCGGATGACCTTTTCGTCGTCCACCACGAGAATGCGGGAGATCTCAGACTGGGATGTACTCGTGTCGAGGGTGACATAATTGAATTTTGAATGCTGGTCAGTCACAGTATTCCCCGGTTGTTCATGACAGATAGTGTTTTTCGAAATAGCGGACGCCTTCATCGGAAATCACGTAGCGGTAGATCGAGCTGTTGCCCTTTCCCTCGGTCTGCACAGTCACCCACGGCTCCAGTTTCATCCGGATGACCTTGCGCACGTTTTCGTGAAGAATCTGCAGCCCCAGCGCTTCCTTTCCGTGGGTGGAGACTTCCTTGGCGGAGAGGGGGCGGGGATTCCGGCAATGGACATCCCACAGAATGGCCAGTACCTTGAAGGTCTGCTTTTTCAGGTTCGCCGGTGACGAAAGGGCCGTGCGCAATCGCGGGTCCACTGCGGGCAGGGTATTGTTTTTTCCGGCGGAGGCGGCTGCAGGGGCAGGCGGGTCCGTCGGCGATGTTGAATCCTTCGCAGGTGAGCGTCCACCGCAGTCCGGGCAGGGGGCCGCGGTACCGGACGTAGGACCGGCGATGCGGCTCTTGATCAAATCGAGCAGTTCCTCGGAAATATCGGCGACGAGGATACGCGGTTTCTTGAACGGACCGGGTGCGTTCCGGAATACATCAATGAAGAAACGAATCATGACAGTACCTCCACGCGTCGACTTCATGAATATAGTAATGAAATCAGCGCAATACCGCGGGATTATAGATCGATTTCAAACGGGCTGCAATAAATATTGATTCACGAAGTTTATTCTGGAAATCCGTTGCCGGGCAGGGAGATTTCCCGTCGGACAGCGTCAAGTATCCGCCGGACCCCGGCCCCCGGAGGATATGGAGGGCACTCGGGGATACGGGGGTCAAAGAGGCCCCGGATGGTTTCACAGACGCTGTCTGCGAGTGCCTCCAGGTGATATCCGCCTTCCAGGGCAAGTGTCATCCGCCCTTTGCAGATTCCATCCGCCAGCTGCTTCAGCCGGGCGGCCATTTCGCCGAACATGCGCGAGGAGAGCAGCATGCCGCCCAGAAAATCCTCCCGGTGGGCATCGTAACCCGCGCTGACGAGAATGTGGTCTGGCCGGAACCGCTCCATGGCGGGAATCACTACATCGGTCATGGCGGCCCGGTAGTCCGCGTCCGTTGCACCGGCTGGAAAGGGCAGATTGATGGTGGTCCCGGTGCCCGAACCCCGGCCGGTTTCACCGACCAGTCCGGAACCGGGAAAATGGGGCCACTGGTGGATGGACACATACAGCACATCGGGGCGGTCATAAAAGATGTCCTGCGTGCCGTTGCCGTGATGGACATCCCAGTCGAAGATGGCCACCCGTTTTGCGTCGGTTTCCGCCAGCAGGTCAGCGGCGGCCAGCGCGATGTTGTTGAATATGCAGAAACCGCAGGCTCTGCGGGCAGTCGCGTGATGGCCCGGCGGCCTGACTGCGGCGAATCCCCAGTCGGCTTCTCCCCGCTGGACCATGCGAGCCAGGGCGGTTGTGCCGCCCGCCGCGTCCAGCGCCGCTGCCCGTGTTCCCGGAGAGAAAAACGTATCTCCGTCCAGGTTCCCCCACTTGCCGTCAATCTCGTCCAGCGTTTTTCGAATGTACGCCGGATCATGGATGCGTTCGAGCGAGGTGATCGCCGCCGAACAGTTTGCAATGATCATCTCATCGGTGATGCCGCCCCTTGCCAACCCGGCACGGACGGCGTCGATTCGCTCGGGGCGTTCGGGATGGGTGTACTGGCTGCAGTGTTCCTTGAAGTGTTCCTGTATGACGACGGCAGGGGGCATGGCTGTCCTTTTCCGTGAAGTGACGAATGGGCACCGCACCATGGTAGCATCAGCCGCGCACCACTTGAACATCCTTGACGCGTCTTCATTGAAATGATAGTCCCAGAGCGTCAAAACTTATAATGTTATCAATGGTTTCATAGATTTCCCGGGCTGCTTCTTCGAGAAAGGGAGTATCATGCGAGCAAAAATCATCTTTCCCCATCTGCTGGCGCTGCTGCTGGTCGGCGTTGGCGGATATCTGTTTCTGTCGTCGGCGCTGGCCGCCCGTTCCGATGAGGCCCTGAAACAGAACCTGCCCGTTGTCGCCGGGCTATTTGATCGCGCGGAGGCCATGAGGGGATATGAGCAGCTCGCTGCGGTCCGGCGGTTGTCCATGGGCCGCGCGGTGTCAGATGTGTTTCAGGAACTGGATGTGCAGATGGCAGAAGGGGAAACCCGGGAGGCATTTGACCGGCGCATCCGGGATACCTGGTTCCGCAAGACCGTTCAGGCCGTGGAAACCGTGGCGTCTGAGCTGATGGGGGAAGGGCGGAAACCGGCCATCGTGTTCATCACGGATCGAAACGGCGTCGTCCTGGCCCGCAACACCACACCCAACGCATGTCCCGCGGGTCGCAACGTGGCCCATGGCATGGATGTGGTGCAGAAGGCCCTCGATGGCGAAGCGAACTTCAGCATCTGGTCCGTGGACGGGTCACCTTTTGACAACAAGAGCAAAGGAGAAGGGCATCTCTGTTCCATGATGAGCGCCGGCCTTCTGGAATTTTCTGCGGCTCCCGTCTGGGGCAGGGATGATCAGGTGGCCGGCGTCCTGGCAGTGGGATTCGAAGTGTCCAACGGTGCTGCGGCGGAGAAAGCGGCGTCCATCGCCATGGAACTGGCCGTCATTCACGCCGGGGAGGTTTACAGCACGTCGCTCATGGGAGACACTGCCCGCCAGCATCTGAACAAGGTGATCAAGGGAAGTGATGTGGCCCTCCGGATGCGCAGGGCGTTCAGCAGCGGTGCGCCGTCCGAGGTGTTTCCCCTGACCGTCGGAACTGAACAGTACCTGGCAGTGGCAGCACCCGTGTCGACGTCGTCTGCGCGGGATGCCATCGGTTATCTGTTCATGGAATCCGTCGACGGGGCCCGCAGCTACACAAAACCATTGTATGTGTATCTGCTGATCGTGGCACTCGGTGTGCTGCTGGTCATCGTCATCGGCTACCTCCTGGGCAACTATTTCATGAAACCCGTCATGGCCATCGAAGAAGGGCTGCTGAAGATCATCAATGGCGAATACGATTATCGCTTTGATGTGGAGTCCGCCGAAGTCGGCGGCCTCAGCTACCGGATCAACCAGCTGGTGAACGTCTTTACTGATCAGGAAGAATCCAGCGAAGACGAAACCTGATCCACTCATTCCGTCGCGTTCGACATTCGCGGGAGCAACAATCACATGGGTATATTTTCTTATTTCTCAAAAGAGAATCGGCACCGGCGTCGCCTCGAGGGCAATATCCGGCGCGCAAACAACCGCCACACGCCCAAGGACTATCGCCAGGCTGCCCTATACGAAGTGATGGATGAAGCCAGAAAGGGCGATCCGGTTGCCATTGCAGGGCTGCTGGCGCGGTTCTCGATTATTGCAGAGCCGTCCATTGAAGACGAAAAAGAAAAAGAATGGGTTTCGGAAACGCTCATCCAGATTGGCGATCGGGCACGCCCCCATGTCTGCCGCGCGCTGCGATCCGCCGAATCGGTCAACTGGGTTCAGCGGATATTGCGAAATACGGTGTCAAAGGACGAGTATCGGGATGAACTGCTCAGCGTCCTCAACGATTTTGACACAGAGTATGAGCGCAACCCCGATCGGAAGATGCAGACGATCATGGCCCTCGGTGAAATTGTTGAAGAGCCGGTGACGAGGGCACTGCTGCGCTTTCTGGAAGACGTCAACGAAACTGTCCGCTTTCAGACCGTCGTCGCGCTGGCCCACCACGGCAATGAGCTGGCAAGAGAACCGCTGCTGAAGACCATGTGTGAGGACGAAAGCCTGCGGGTCCGCAATCAGGCAATTGAATCGTTTGCAGACCTTTCCTGGTCCACTTCCGGTTACAAGAAAAAGATTCCGGACCTGCTGCCGGATGGATACAAGCACGATGGGTCAGGGAAAATTGTCAAACTCGGAAAAACGGGACACCCGTCCGTGTGAGCGATTTCTCATTCTATTTATAGAATGAAAAGGGTTTACATCGCCCATCGCTTTCTCTACTATTCTCATCTGTTTCAATCGTCGTTTCACGTTTCTAAGGACAGGAGTAAACCCATGAGCAAGAAGCTGATTTTGGCACTCTGTGCGCTGGCAACGCTGCTGACTGGCGCCAAATGCAGTCGGGAACACGTACATTCGGTGGAAATGATGAATCAGTGTGTCGAGTATCATCGACGCAAGCTGTTTCCTCAGGCGATCCGCGATTGCAACAAAGCTGTAAGTCTCGATCCGGAAAATGAAAAGGCCCATCACAACCTGGCCATCGTATACATCGAAACCAAGGAATACGAACAGGCAGCCCACCACCTGCAGCAGGCCATCAGCCTCACGGGCGACATTTCGATGTACTACTATCAGCTCGGCGAAGTGTATCAGTGGATGAAGCAGTGGGAACGCGCCGAACAGGCATTCCTGAAATCGGTGGAGCTGGAGCCCGGACTGTACAAGGCGCACTATCGTCTCGGCGTGGTCTACGCGGCGATGGATCAACCCCAGAAGGCGATGCAGAAGTTCACGGACGCCATCAATGCCAACGGCAAGTTCTTTGACGCCTATCGCGAATTGGGAAGCCTTTACCTGGATTACGATTTTGTTCCGCAGGCAGAGCAGGTCTTCAAAGAAGGAATCAACGCGCTGGTCGGGCGCGGGGATGAACTGGCGGTGCTCCATTCGCGACTGGGCGCCGTATATTCCGAGAAGAAGGAACACGATGCGGCCATCGCGGAGTTCCGAAAGGCGCTCGATCTCAAACCGGACATGGTGGATGCCATGTTCAGCCTCGGATGGAGTTACTCGTTTGTGAATGTGGAAAACGCGAAGATCTGGCTCCAGCGCTTTGTTGAATCTGCAACGAAGGACACACCGCCGGATTATCTCGGGGCAGCGCAGGCGCGTCTCATGGAGATCGAACTCGGCTCGCCGATTCACGACCAGTAGTCGGTTTTCGGCAGAGGAGGGAAAACCCTCAGGTACACGTTGCAGGGCTGTATGGCAAACGAGAGCACCGGGCACAGCGGATTCCTTACCTGGAAAGAATACATTCAGCATCTCGAGACTACTCTGGAGGCGCAGAAGGAACCGGCGCGTGCCGCTGCGCTGCATTTGGAGATCGCCGGACTCTGGGAACGTCACTACCTGCAGCGGATCAAGTCGCTGTCGCATTATCAGCAGGCCTTCAAATTTGATCCCTCCAGCCTGCCTGCACTGATTGAATCGCTGCGCATATACTGGAGCATCGGTCGCATCACACCGATGCAGAGGCTGTTTCCGTTTGCGCTGCAGCTTTCGTTGACGGTCCAGGAAGAGCGGGTACGACTGCTCCGCCTGTATGTGCAATACCTGATGGTGACCGGCGAACTGGACGCGCTGGGTGATGTCTGTGACGAAATCCTCTCCCTTCTGCCGCAGGATGTGCAGGCGCGTTCTCTGCAGGCGGACGCTCGAATCGGCGACGCATGGGAAGAGCGGGTCCGGAAACTGATCGACGGAGACCTGACGGGCACGGATGGTGCCATGCGTCTTTTCCGTGGTGCGGTGCTGCTGGCATCCCGCGGCGGAGATGACCGAACGCCGGAGGTGACAGAACTTCTGTCCCGCGCCGTGTTGTGCGATCCGTCCCTGACCGGGGCATGGATCCTGCTGGAGTCAGATCTGCTGTCGTCCGGCGATGACGCGTTGCTGGATATCCAGTCCCGGGTGATTGGAACCGTATCCGGTGATGCGCGGGCGGCCTTTCTCATGGACGCCGGCTATCGCTGGATGGTGGCACACGACAATGTGGAGCGGGCGATTCCGTTTCTGACGCAGGCCTGTCGCTTGAAGCCGGATCTGCCGGGCCTTTTCGGTTTTCTGCTCGACCTGTTCTTGACCGGTAATGAAACCGGCGCTGCCGTTGAGCTGGTGGAGAGCGTGGCTGAGCAGAAGACGGTTTCGAACAGAATTGAAATACTGGAGTCCGCGGTGCTTCTCTGGTGGCGCACGCTGGACAACGTTTCGAAGGCCAAAATTTATTTTGCCGGACTAAAGGAACTTCAGCCGCATAACGAGGTTGCAGAGAAATTCTTCGAGGAGTGCATCATGACAAACAATTCGGGTACGGACAACAACGGTCAGCTGGAAGAAACTGCCCAGGCGAACGAAGAGCAACACACAGCGGTGTCGTATGAACCCGATCGCACGGTGTCCCCGGCGCTGGAGGATGCGATGACGGCGGCCACGGTGGCGGAAGACGGCGGCGCGGATGCGGGTATCAAGGCGTGGCAGAGTGTGTGGGACGTGGATCCCGGGCATCCGGCCATTCTGGAGGCACTGGATCGGTTGTATTCCGAAACCGGCAAGTGGACCGCGTATGCAGATTTCCTGAAGCGCGTTGGAAAGAAGGCAACCGACCCGGGTAAGTTCGTGGCCACGCACATGAAGCTGGCGGCCATTTACGGCGAACACCTCAGTCAGGATGCACTTGTCGTCAGCACGTATCAGGCGATCCTGAAACAGTATCCCGACTGTATCCCCGCCCTGGACGCGAGCATCGAGAAGTACCAGGTAATGGAGCGATGGCCCGATCTGGTGAAGATGCTCAAGGCCAAAGGAGAAGTGGTCAAGGGACAGGCCGAGGCGGTGGATATCTGGCTGCGCGTTGCCAATCTGTTCATGAATCAGTTTTCCAATCAGGCAGAGGCAATCAAGGCGTTTGAGCAGGTGCTGGAAGCGGACCCGACGCATCCGGATGCCATTGTTTTCCTGAAGGACATGTACGAGAAGCGGAGGGATTGGAAGCGGCTGCTGGACATGATGCAGCTGCAGGCCAATGCAATGGAGGATGATGCTGCCCGGGTGGAGGCCCTGGTGGAAATCGCGCGCATGTCGTCGGAGCGTCTGAAAAAGCCGGAAGTCTGCATTCCCCACTGGGAAGCGGTGCTGGCGCTGGATCCGGAAAATCAGGAAGCATTAACGGATCTGGCAGGCTTCTATGAGCGCGCCAAGGAATGGCAGAAGCTCGCCGATGTGCTGGAGAAGACCGCCGCCGTGACGGTGGATGCGGAAGCGCAGAAGTCCATCTATCAGAAGCTGGGCGTTGTATATGGCGAAAAGGTGAATGACGATGCCAGGGCCGTCGAAGCCTGGAAGGCGCTGCTGGTCCTGGATCCGGAAGATCGCCGTGCACAGGAGCAGTTGAAGAAGCGCTATCTGACGCTGCAGGCCTGGGATGAACTTGAAGCCTTTTATGCAGATTCAGAAAAATGGGACGAACTGATTCGCGTGCTCGAACGGGAGGCCGAACGCACCGATCTGGATGTTGCTGCGCGGGTTGGCATTTATTTCAAAGTTGCCCAGCTCTGGGCGGATAAGAAGCAGCGAGCGGACAAGTCGACGGGTGCGATTGAGCAGATTCTGGTCATCGATCAAGCCAATCTGCAGGCCGCCGAGATGCTCATCCCCGTCTATGAGGCGGCTGACAGCGAACACCTGAAGCTTGCAAATGCGCTTGAAGTGCGGCTGTCACACGAGGACGACCCGCAGGAAAAATTGTGGCTCCTGCAGCGGATTTCCCGTCTGGTCGAAGAAAAAGTCGGCGATGCAAATCGCGCGTTTGAAGGATTCCGGAAGGTCTTTGAACAGAACCCCGGCGACGAAGATGCGCAGGCCGATCTGGAGCGGACCGCCGGCAGCGCAGGTCGATGGGAGGAGGTTGTGGAGTTGTATCGGACGGCCTGGCAGGCGGCTTCGGATGGCAGCGAAAAGACATCCTTCCGCATCAACATGGCCCGCATCATGAACGAGGAGCTGGGCAAATCGGAAGAGGCGCTCTCGCACTTCAACGAAATCCTTTCCAGGGATCCCAAGAATGCCCGGGCCATTCATGCGCTGGAGCGAATCTATGCCCAGATGGGTCGTTTTCAGGAATTGCTCGACATTTACGCGAAGCGGATCGAGATGGCCGCCGACGACGACGAGCGAAAGGAAATTTTCTACAATCAGGCGTTGCTGTGGGAGGAGGAAATCGACGATCCGGCAAAGGCAATTGATGTCTATAACCGGATTATCGCTATGGCCGGTGACGAACAGCGGGCTCTTTCGGCGCTGGATCGCCTGTATGTCCGCCAGGACAAGTGGTCGGATGTGGCCGTGATTATTGATCGGGAGCTGGCATTGGGGCTGGAGCAGGTATCAGATGAAATCGATCTGAAATTCCGTCTGGGCGAAGTGTGTCGACAGCATCTTCATAATGTGGCCCGGGCACTGGAGTGCTACCGGGAAGTGCTGGAGCTTGCGCCCGATCACGATGGCGCCGTCCGCGCCCTGGAGGAACTGCTGTCGGAGGAAGCCAGCCGCGGCGAAGCGGCTGCGATTCTGGCTCCCAGGTATGAAGCCGCCGAGAAGTGGGAAGACTATGTCCGTCTGGCCGATATCCTTGCTGCTGCCACCGAAGATGCGATGGACCGATATGATCTATTTATGAAAATCGGCCAGATCTGCGCGCAGCAGCTGGACTCGGCGGAGAGGGCATTTTCCGGATACAGCCGCGCGTTCCGGGTCAATCCGAACATGCCGGATGCGCTGGCCCAGCTGGAACGACTGACAATGGTGCTGGACAGCTGGAAAGACTTTGTCGAGTTGCTGGAAGCCGGTGCCGCCTCGGTTGACGACCCCGAAACGGGCAAGGCATTGTGGTTGAAGGCTGCACAAATCAACGATACGCAGCTTGACAATGCCCAGGCGGCGGTTGCGGCATACCGCAGTGCGTTGAAGCTTGATTTGCAGTGCATGGATGCGATTGTGGCGCTGGAGGAAATCTTCGGGCGCGAACAGAAGTGGTCCGAGCTGGTGGAGTTGCTGCGCCTCAAGGTGGATGCCGTTGCTGATGCGGCGGAAAAACAGTCCATCTATCGACAGATGGCGCGAATCCACGAAGAGATGCTGGAGCAGCCGGAAGCGGCCGTGGAATCGATGAAAGAAATTCTCAACATCGATCCGACCAATCTGGATGCCCTCCAGGCACTGGATCGGTTGTTTGTTGCACTGGAGAAATGGACGGATCTGGCCGATGTCCTGCAGCAGTTGCTGGGGCTGGAAACGGACGTGGAGAAGTTGGTTGAGCTGAAGCTGCGCCTGGCTTCGGTGCGTGAAGTTCGTCTCAACGAAGCGTCGGCAGCGATTGATATTTACAAGGAAGTGATTGAACTGGATTCGGCCAATCCGGCCGCGGTGGAAGCACTGGAGCGGATTGTGCAGAAGCCGGAACACCAGAAAGAAGTGGCCGCTATTCTCGAACCCATCTACCGGGAACTGGGTCAGTGGGAAAACCTGATTGGTGTGATGGAAATCATGATTTCCCAGGAGGAGACGGTAGGCCGGCGGGTGGATCTGCTTCATGAAATTGCCGGCCTCTATGAGACCGCTGGCGATGAGCCGGATAAGGCCTTCGCTACGTTCGGGCGTGCGCTGCGGGAAGATCCGGAACAGGAACGCACCCAGGAAGAACTGGAGCGGATGGCGCGTGTACTGTCCTGCCATGAAGCGCTGGCCGGGCTGTATGAAGAGCTTGTCGGTTCTATTGATAATGGAGAGCTTTCCGCCAGTTACCACATGAAGATTGCGGCCATCTGCGAAGAGCATCTGCAGGATCTGGACCGGGCCATCCGTCATTACCGCAATGTTCTTGCCATCGAGCCGATGCATCTGGATGCGGCAACAGCACTGGAGCGTGCGTACCAGATTAACGAAAACTACGAAGACCTGGCGGCCATTTATCTGAAGAAGGCGGAGATGGTGAGCGACGTGGAAGAGCAGAAGGAACTGCTTTTCAAGGGAAGCCAGATCTATGAAGACGTACTTGAAAAAGTCGATATTGCTATCGGTGTATACAAACAGATTCTGGAAATTGACGGCGATGAGTTGAGGGCCATCAACCAGCTGGAAGGCCTGTATCTGCGGTTGGAAAACTGGGATGAACTGCAAGCCATTTATAACAGGAAGGTGGATCTGGTTCAGGCCGCGGATGAAAAGAAGGAAGTTCTGTATGTACTTGGCGCCATGTACGAGAGGGAATTGAAGGATCCACAGAAGGCGACCACGACATATCAGCGCATTCTGGAGTTTGATCCGGACGACGTGCAAGCCATTCAGAGACTGGATATTCTGTTTGCGGAGGCACAGGCGTGGCCGGATCTGCTGTCCATCCTCGAACGCGAAATTGAGTTGGTGGATGATCCGGACGAGGCTGTTTCCTACAAGTTCCGGGTTGCCGAACTCTACGTGCGCCATCTGGAAGATGTGTCCCGCGCAATTGAATATCTGAAGGATATTTTATCCGTATCGCCCGATCACGATCTGTCCATCAAGCTGCTCGAAGAGCTTCTGGTCGGTACCGCTGAGCCCATGCAGGCCGCAGAAGTGCTGGAGCCGCTGTATCAGAACACTGCCGAGTGGCGAAAACTTGTCGGGCTCATTGAGGTGAAGCTGAAGAACACGGAAGAGGCATGGGGCCAGGTGGAGCTCCTGCATCAGGCTGCCGAGCTTCTGGAAAGCGATCTGTATCTGGATTCGCCTTCGGAAGCATTCAACATGTATGCCCGGGCGCTGCGGATTGATCCGGTCAACGACACGACGCTGTCCCATCTGGACGCACTGGCCAACAGCACGTCCCGTTGGGCGGATCTGGCTGACCTGATCGACGAATTGACACAGAAACTGGAAGATGATGCGGCGTTGGTCATGCTGAGTCTGCGGGTCGGCGCGATTTACGAAGAGCAACTCCAGAATCCGGACAGAGCCATTGAACGCTATTCCCGGGTTCTCGAGGTGGAGCAGGAGAATCGGGAAGCCGTTCTGAAACTGGATAGCCTCTATCAGGTGACACAACGATGGGAGGCGCTGGCCGGTGTTCTGCTCAAGGAGGTCTCCCTGATGGAGGACCCCGAGCAGCAACTCGCGGTGCAGTTCCGCCTCGGTCAGCTCTATCAGAATGAGTTGAACGCTCCGGCAAAGGCAGTGGAGGTCTATCGTGAAATACTGGCGACGGAGCCTTCCCACGATCAGACGATCGCCGCATTGGACGAAATGTTCGCACAGGGAACATTGCGGGCGGAGATCCTCGAAATTCTGGAACCGCTGCTGCAGATGCAGGGTGAGTGGACAAGGCTGTCCACCTTGTATCAGCGTCAACTCGAGACCATGTCCGACCGGGATGAGCGGGTTTCCATGATGCATAAAATTGCCGAAACCATGGAAGAGAAGCTCATCGATCCGGTTGAAGCATTCAACTGGTACTGCCGCGCGTTTGCGGAAAATCCCTCCGACGAGCGTTCCGGTACGGACGTGGAGCGGTTGGCGACGGGAACGGATGCATGGAACGAGCTCGCTGATTTGTATGAGAAGCTGTTTGGCACATTTACCGATGTGGATGCAAAGAAGCTGGTGGCGAAGCGCGCCGCCCGGGTTGCCGAAGAAGAGCTCGGCGATGCCGCCCGCGCCGAGAGGGCCTTCCGCAGTTGTCTGGATCTGGGCGACAAGGATCTGGATGTGCTTCATGCACTGGATCGGATTTACACCCAGTACATGGAGTGGGAACGGCTGGTTCCGATCCTGGAGATGCTCGCTCTGGGCGAGCCCGCGGTGGACGATCAGGTTACCTGCATTTATCGGATGGGTGACGTTCTGGAGAGTCAGCTCGATGAGGTGGACAAGGCGCGGGTCGCTTTCCATCGAATTGTTGATGAGTTGGAGCCGGGGCACCGGGATGCGTTGGCCCGACTGGAAATGATTTATGCCAATCGGGAAGATTGGAAGAGTCTGTCTGCCATTTATCAGAAAATGAAAGAGACCGCTGCGAATGAGGCGGAGGAGGCAGACCTGCTGGCCCGGATGGCGACCATATCGTCCGAGTGTCTGAAGGATATTTCCGGGGCGATCGAGCTGTGGAACAGCGTCCTCGGCATTCTTGGTGAGGATGTCCGCGCGTTGCAGGCCCTCAGTGAGCTGTACGCCAGGCAGGAGAACTGGACCGAGCTGGTCGATGTTCTCGAACGGGCAGTTTCCATTGCCGAAGACGATGACACGCGCGTCAAGATATACAGCCAGATGGGTGTCGTGTGGGGAGAGTATCTGAAGCGGGACAAGAATGCCCTGGAAAACTGGCAGAATGTGCTTTCCATCGATCTGGAGAACATTCCAGCACTCAAGGCGATAGCGGGAATTCATGAGGTCAATCAGGAATGGGAGGACCTGGTCGAAACGCTTGAGCGGATCATTGAGGTGGGCGCGTCCTCGTTTGAGATGGACGAGTTGAAGTCCTACTATTTCAAACTGGCTAAAATCCTGTGCGACGTTGTGGAACGACCGATGGACGCCATTGATGTGTGGCGCAAGGCACTGGATGTGGATCCGACTGACCTTCGCATCGTGGGGGCACTGGAGAGCCTGTATTTCTCCCAGGAACTCTGGGAGGAACTGGTGGACGTTCTCGGACGGAAAGCGGAACTGCTGGAAGGACAGGAGCAGATTGATACCTGGATGGCGCAGGCGAAGGCACTGGAAGAACAGCTTCAGCAGCCTCTGGACGCCAAAGGGCCGTATCTGCATATCCTCAGCGTTGCCCCGCTGCATGAACACGCATTCGAAAAGACTGTTGAAATCCTGACCGAACAGGAAGACTGGGAGTCCCTGATTCAACTGTATTCCGCGCGACTCGAACACGTGGTGGAGCCGGGACAGCAGATTTTGTTGCTGCACAAGGCCGCGCGGCTCTACGAAGACAAGCTGAAGCAGGTGGAGAACGCCTTCTATGTCATGCAGCGCGCCTTTGTGATCGATTATTCAAACGACGAGACTGCGGATTATCTGGAGCACCTGGCATCGGAAAGCGGCAAGTGGACAGAGCTGTTTGCCGGCTGCAATCAGGTTCTGGCAGGCACAACGGATCACCGTATTCAAGTAGAGCTGTGCCTGAAAATCGGCAAGTGGTACGCCGCGATTGGGAAACCGGACTATGCTATTCAGTATTTTCAGCAGGTTCTGACACTGGACACCGACAATGTTCCGGCTCTTCGTCAGATGGGTCAGCTGTACCGGGCTGCCAAGCAATGGCCCGAGCTGGTCGAAGTGCTGCGGCGGGCGGTTGACTGCGAGGAGGATCGGAATATCAAGAAGGATATTCTGGTTGACCTTGGCGAAATCCTGCTGGAGTACCTGCAGGATCTTCCCGAAGCGAGACGGGTATACAAGGAAGCGCTGGCTATCGATCCAACCCTGGAATCTGCGCTGGTTGCGCTGGAGCGAATGTTCCGTGCCACAGAAAACTGGGAGGAGTTGATCCCCATTCTGCGTCGGAAGATTGAAGTGCTCGATGAAACGCAGACTGAGACCATTATCAACACCAGGCAGCGGATTGCCGAGATTTATGAGAACAACCTCAATGAGCTGTCTTCGGCGACGGAGGAATACAAGGCCAACATTGCCATGGATCCGGGCCATCTGTCCTCCCTGAAAGGTCTGGAGCGGCTCTATCAGAAGCAGCAGCAGTGGCAGAACCTCCTCGATATTCTGGAAATCCAGCTCGATTATGCGCCGAGTGAGCGCGAGCGGATCGACCTTCTGTCCCGTCTGGCCCGGATGCTGGAAGAGGAATTCCGCAAACCGGACAAGGCCATCGAGCGTCTCGAAGAAGTCATTTCCATTGATGCGATGGATGTCGCGGCGCTGCAATCCCTCGAAAAACTGTATCGGCTGACCGGCAAGTGGGATCGGTTGATTGATACCTATGAAAAGCACGTGGATGCGACACCGGATCGGCGTGAGCGTATTCCGCTGTTGGATGCCATGGGAACAGTTTTTACGACCGAACTCAAGAACATCGACCGGGCCATGGATGTGTATCAGCAGATACTGGACATCGAACCGGAGAATGAGTCGGCCCTGGACAATCTGGCAAAGCAGCAGGTCTCCGCCGGTGACTGGTCCGCTGCCCACGATACGTTGAACCGCCTTGTCAACACGGTGAGCGATCGCCAGAGGCGTGTGGATCTGTACTTCCGGCTGGGCGTTTTAAATGAGGAGCAGTTGAAGGATCGGGGCACCGCGGTGGAGCATTTCCGATCGGCGCTGGATATTGACGCTGGCCATCTGGATTCACTGGCAGCTTTGAAGGCGATTCATATTGACGAAGGTGAATGGATTGCTGCCGCCGATGTACTGGAGACACAGCAGGAACATACGGAAAATCTGCGGCAGAAATCGAAGTTGCAGTATGAACTCGGCCAGATCTGCCGGGACAAGCTGGACGAAGAAGACAAGGCGATTGCCTGGTTTGAACGGGCGCTTGCTTCGGATTCGGACAATCAGTCTGCCGCCGAACCGCTGGTGGATGTCTACATGGCCGCGGAACGCTGGGCAGACGCCGAGCAGCTGCTCGATATGCTGGTCCGGCTTGGTGGGAAGCGTCCGGCGGAAGAACTCCGAACGTTGCAGACCAAACTGGGCAGGGTTGCCGATAAGCTGGGCAAGCTGGATAAGGCCCTGAAGATGTATCAGGCCGCCCATGAGGTGAATACGCAGCATCTTCCGTCTCTGCTGGACTACGCGGACGCTCTGTATCGCGGTGACAAGGCAGAACTCTGGGACAAGGCGTTCAAGCTGTATCAGATGGTTCTTGTCCATCACCGGGACGATCAGGGCAAGAGCGAGATCGTGGATATTTTTTATCGT